>NZ_JBIMQP010000008.1:0-262877 GCF_043945315.1 Enterobacter cloacae complex sp. 2024EL-00227 | reverse complement strand
TTCTTTTCCCGGATACAGCTGGTGTGGCCGCCGCTCTGCATCACGAAGCTATCTTGGCATTGATGGACCAAATTGAAGATTTAAAGAAACAGGTCGAAGCGTTGCAGTCTGGAAGCTGAGAAAACGCTGCCCATTCTTGCATACGATGGACAGCGGATGGTTTCTGAGTGTTCATGCCCGAGCAAAATCCGGGAATACGATCCGAACAAGATTTACAGGCCAACTTGACGAACGGTCGGGAACTCAGAAACCAACCACATATCGGAGTCTTCAAACATTTCCTCCAGCATGCGGTTCAGTTTTTCCCGATCGCTTTTGCTTGCATCGCTATTCAAGCCGTTTGCCTGCATTGGCTTCACCTTCACTTCGGCATCAGGGAAAATCTGGTGCACCCGCTTCGTCAGCTCGGCCAGAATGATCTCTCTGGCCCCTTCGAGCCCTTCTACATTTCGTTTGTCATAAACCAGCTCAACGAACATCACTCTCCATCCTTACTGACTTGATCTGTTGATACAAAAATACTACTGTATATGTATACAGTCAATGAACAAGTGAGGGTGCTGCTATGCCTCGCCAATATGATATTCACGCAGCTTTTTTAGCCTCTATAGAACAGAATCCAAAGGGCTACCTTTGCCTAAAAACAAACAAATTCATCAATAATTTGCGCGAGAAGAACTGGCATTTCAGCCAGGCAGACGCTAACGCATGGATTGTGAGATACCAGCCTGATTTTGCTGATAAGACGACGGATGGCAGTGATAACCGTTACTGGATCTTGCGTAATATGGGGAGGGTATTCTGATGGGATTTCCTTCACCAGCAATGGATTACCAGGAACAACGGTTAACCATCGATCTGTTATGCGGAATTGATGGAAACTGCAGGGTAATAGAAACGTCATGCGGTTGGGCTGTCATTAACGTTGCCATGAGGCCAGAGCAGGGAGATACGCTACTGGTTAGAATGGATAACAGGAACGAGTTTGCAAAGCTATACGGGGCGGCATTGATAACTGAAGATGGTGAAGCGATAGAAGGCGACGCGCTGGATGATGTAACTGTATATGGCGTACTGACTCACACCCTTAACATTATTGGGGAAGACAAGTTACCCACCATATAACCGGATAACCACGAAACTGCCTTCCCCAAAATAAAAACTAAGGCAATGAAAATTATGAAGAATTTTAAACGTGAAAATTATAGTTAATCAGCCAGCAAAACAAAGCTAACTGGCTGATTAACAAGGGTTAATTTGAGGTTGTTGAGCTTTGCTTGTGGAACAGCTCCCTGAACACCGGATAAATGTCATCCTGGTCACGGATATGCTGCATGGCAAAATTATCGAACATCGACTGCAGATGCTCATACTCCCGCCACAGGGTCTGGTGCGCACGACGGGTGATTTCGATATAGCTGTAGTAACGCACCACCGGCAGAATTTTCTTCGCCAGAATCTCGTGACATAGCGGCGAGTCGTCGGCCCAGTTATCGCCATCCGACGCCTGCGCGGCATAAATGTTCCACTGTGCCGGGTCGTAGCGCTCTTTGACCACTTCATCCATCAGCTTCAGCGCGCTTGAGACGATGGTGCCCCCGGTTTCCTGCGAGTAGAAGAACTCATGTTCATCCACTTCTTTTGCCTGGGTATGGTGACGGATATAGACCACCTCGACGTTCTTATAGGTTCTGCTCAGGAACAGATAGAGCAGAATATAGAAGCGCTTTGCCATATCCTTGGTGGCCTGGTCCATCGAGCCGGACACGTCCATCAGACAGAACATCACCGCCTGGCTGGAGGGCTCAGGGCGTTTTTCGTAGTTCTTGTAGCGCAGGTCAAAGGTGTCGATAAACGGGACCCGTTCGATCTTCGCCCTCAGCTCTGCAATCTCTTTACGCAGGCGCTCCTCTTCCAGCAGTTGCGCCGGTTCCGTATTTTCCACCACCTTCAGGCTGCTCTCCAGCTCGCGCAGTTCGCGACGTTTGCCTGCCGTCATGGCCGTGCGTCGCGCCAGCGAGTTCTGCAGCGAACGCACGACGCTGATGTTGGCGGGCACGCCGTTGGCGGTATAGCCCGCGCGGTGGGTTTTATATTCATTAAGCTGACGATGCTGATTCTTTTTCAGATTCGGCAGCGCCAGGTCTTCGAACAGCAGGTCGAGATATTCATCTTTTGAGATCTGGAAAACAAATTCGTCCTGACCTTCACCGTCCTGGCTGGCCTGTCCCTGACCGCTTCCTGAACCACCGCCGCCGCCCTGAGGGCGCTCAATTCTGTCGTTCTGAACGAAGTGGTCATTACCTGGGTGTACGCGATGGCGCAGGCCGCCTCGCCCCTGATGAAACATCGGTTCGCTGATGTCATCGGTGGGGATGGAGACAGACTCGCCGCTGTCGACGTCGGTCACCGAGCGTTTGTTGATGGCCTCGGAGATAGACTGTTTAATTTGCGCTTTATAACGACGCAAGAAGCGCTGGCGGTTCACCGTGCTCTTGTTTTTGCCGTTAAGACGCCGGTCAATAAACCAGGTCATATACCCCCCGTACTGCATTTGCCAACTTGCATTTTGTAGGCCCGGCAGGCGCTAACCGCCGCCGGGCACTTGTTTTAAGACGATTTACGCACGCGCAGGTACCATTCGCAGAGCAGGCGGACCTGTTTGCGGGTGTAGCCTTTTTCCATCATACGGTCGACAAAATCGTCGTGTTTTTTCTGTTCATCGGTTGAGGTTTTGGCGTTAAACGAGATCACCGGCAGCAGCTCTTCGGTATTGGAGAACATTTTCTTCTCAATGACCGTGCGCAGCTTCTCGTAGCTGGTCCAGTTCGGATTGCGCCCGTTGTTATGCGCTCTGGCGCGCAGGACGAAGTTCACAATCTCATTACGGAAATCTTTCGGGTTGCTGATCCCGGCAGGCTTCTCGATTTTTTCCAGCTCCGCGTTCAGGGATTCACGGTCAAACAGCTGGCCGGTATCCGGGTCGCGGTACTCCTGATCCTGGATCCAGAAGTCAGCGTAGGTGACATAACGGTCAAAAATGTTCTGCCCGTATTCTGAATAGGATTCCAGGTAGGCCGTCTGGATCTCTTTGCCAATGAACTCGGCGTATTTCGGGATCAGGTAACCTTTCAGGAACTCAAGGTAGCGTTCAGCCTGCTCCTGGGGGAACTGCTCGCGCTCGATTTGCTGCTCCAGCACGTAGAACAGATGCACCGGGTTGGCCGCCACTTCCGCATGGTCGAAGTTAAAGACGCGGGAGAGGATCTTAAACGCGAAGCGCGTGGACAGACCGTTCATCCCTTCATCAACCCCGGCGTAGTCGCGATACTCCTGATACGACTTCGCTTTCGGATCGGTATCCTTCAGGCTCTCACCGTCATAGACGCGCATTTTCGAGTAGATGCTGGAGTTTTCCGGCTCTTTCAGGCGCGACAGGATGGAGAAGCGAGACAGCGTTTCCAGCGTGCCCGGCGCGCACGGCGCATGCACCAGCTCACTGTGGTTAAGCAGTTTCTCGTAAATTTTGATCTCTTCGGAGATCCGCAGGCAGTAAGGCACCTTAACGATGTACACGCGGTCAAGGAAAGCCTCATTGTTTTTGTTGTTACGGAAGGTCACCCATTCAGATTCGTTCGAGTGGGCAAGAATGATCCCGTTAAACGGCAGGGCGGAGATACCTTCCGTCCCGTTGTAGTTTCCTTCCTGAGTGGCCGTCAGCAGCGGATGCAGCACCTTGATGGGCGCTTTAAACATCTCGACGAATTCCATAATCCCCTGGTTAGCCCGGCACAGCGCGCCGGAGTAACCGTAGACATCGGGGTCGTTTTGCGCGAAGTTTTCCAGCTTGCGGATGTCGACCTTACCGACCAGCGCCGAAATATCCTGGTTGTTCTCATCACCGGGTTCCGTTTTAGCGATGGCGATCTGTTCCAGGATCGACGGCCAGACTTTCACCACGCGGAATTTGGTGATGTCGCCACCAAACTCGTGCAGGCGTTTTGCCGCCCACGGCGACATGATGGTGCCGAGGTAGCGACGCGGGATGCCGTACTCTTTATCCAGAATCTGCGCATCTTCCTGCGGATTGAATAAGCACAGCGGATGGTCGTTCACCGGGCTGCGCTCGCCGTTGGCGCTCAGGACATAGATAGGCACGCGCTGCATCAGCGACTTCAGGCGTTCCGCCAGCGAGGATTTACCGCCGCCCACGGGGCCGAGTAAATAGAGGATCTGTTTCTTCTCTTCCAGACCCTGAGCGGCATGCTTCAGGTAGGAGACAATCTGCTCTATGGCATCTTCCATGCCATAGAACTCTTCAAACGCCGGGTATCGGGCGACCACCCGATTCGAAAAGAGACGGGAAAGCCGGGGTTCAAGGGCAGTGTCAACCATGTTTGGCTCACCAATAGCCATCAATAGCCGTTCTGCCGCATTGGCATAGGCACTGCGATCTTGCCGACAGATGGTAAGAAACTCCTGCAGTGTGAACTCTTCGTCCTTGGCAGCTTCATAGCGCTGGCGATAGTGATCGAATATATTCATGGCATGCCGTCCTTTCGTTTTTTAGCACAGGATAAGAGCCGTTCGTATGAGTAGTGGAGGCTCCCGGAAGAGAATCTCTCGCACCTCACTGCCAGAGCAGCAACCTGTGTGCCAGGTCAGACGCTAAGAACCGCAGGGTGTTCAGGAAAACTCTTCTTAAATTAAAGCGTAGATGGCATTTGCAAAACTTGCATGCCCATAAAATCTACTTTCAATGACATATCAATAACTCATCCAAAAATTTCCACTCTGGTAATAAGGCAAAAGCACATTTTTCATTCAGCGGTCATGTAAATGAAAGCCGGTTGTCATCTGATAAGTTAAAAATAATGGGTTAATCAGACTGATTAGCAGGCAAAAAATTTTGGGATGTACGGGAATGGCGGTTACACTTCACCCGCTGATTATTTGACTACAGGAAAGAATGGATTGTGACCAAACTCAAACTTCTGGCATTAGGCATCCTTGCCGCGACCGCAGTAAGCACCGCACAGGCGGAAAGTCAGTGGACGGTTGGCGCGGGTGTTGGCGTCATTAACAGCCCGTACAAACAGTATGACCGTGATGTTTATCCTGTCCCGGTTATCACCTATGAAGGCGATAACGTCTGGTTCCGTGGGCTCGGCGGCGGCTACTATCTGTGGAACGATACGGCCGATAAGCTTTCCATCATGGCGTACTACGATCCTACGCACTTCAAGCCGGGTGACAGCGACAGCCACGCGCTTCGCCAGCTCGACAAGCGTAAAAGCTCGATGATGGCCGGCCTCTCTTATGTGCATAACACCCAGTATGGCTTCCTGCGTACGGCCCTGGCAGGCGATACGCTGGATAACAGCAACGGCTTTATCTGGGATCTGGCGTGGCTGTACCGTTACACCAACGGTGGTCTGACCCTGACGCCGGGTATTGGTGTGCAGTACAACAGCGAGAACTACAATGACTACTATTATGGCGTCTCTAAAAACGAGTCCCGTCGTAGCGGTCTGAAGAGCTACAGCGCAGATGACGGCTGGGATCCGTACCTGGAGCTGACCGCGAGCTATAACTTACTTGGCGACTGGAGCGTGTACGGTACTGGCCGTTATGAGCGTCTGAGCGATGAAGTGAAAGACAGCCCGATGGTTGATAAGTCCTGGGCAGGCATCTTTTCTGTCGGTGTGACCTACAAGTTCTGATTGCGCACTTATATTGTGCAATTGGTGCATCAAAACGGGGCGCTTGCGCCCCGTTTGCCTTAGTGTGGTGCAGCGAGATTATCGCTTAATAATGCGGATCGTCTGCCCTAAACGAGATGGCTTTTCTTCACTCGCTTTCTGCGGGGCAGTCACGCAGGCCGTTTCCACGCAGACAAACGTTTTATAACCGTCGTCAGGCACGTCGGCCATGCTGACAGACAGTGCAGGGCCCGGGTTCCAGCCCACCACGTTGCTGTGATGGTGATGTACTACCTCAATGCCGCGGTTCAGGGCACCGTCGTGGATCATGCTGCATGCTTCCGGATGCAGATAGACGCGGTCGGTACGGTCAGGAAACGCCTGAACGCCGTCGCTGAGTTTGCCTTCTTTCGCGTTGTCGACTTTATCGATAAAGGTATCGCCAAGGCCACTCACCTTCACAGCGCTGATGTCACCCACGTTGAAATAGGTGTGCAGGGCGGAGGTGGTTTCGAACTCGCCGTGGGCTTCCAGTTCGATTTCACAGGTTTTACCCAGCTTAAAGCGGGCGTACAGGGTGAAATCGTGCGGCCACAGGGCGCGCGTCTCGTCATTTGCCTGCAGCTCAAAGGTCAGCACGGCGCCGCTGTCGTCTTCGTTATGCGCTTTCAGGGTCCACTGCTGGTTACGGGCAAATCCGTGAGAAGGCAAACCCGGCTGTGCGGACGGGCCGAACCACGGCCAGCAGATCGGTACGCCACCACGAATCGCCGCCCCTTTTTTGAAGGAGGTCGCATCACTGAGCCACAATCCCTCAACTTCACCTTCCGGCTTCCAGGAGAGCAGGTGGGCGCCGTTCAGCGCCACGGAGGCCTTAACGCGTGGATGGTCAACGACGATAACGTCGGCACCGTCAATCTGGCGGCGGGAGAGCACAGGGGTAAGTTGTTCGACTACCGGAAGTGCAAAAATTTTATTAATCATTAAGCAATCCTCTGTCTTATAAATAAAAAAGGCGACCGAAGTCGCCTTTTTGGATCAAACACTCATCTCAACTTATTTGGAGATGTGAGCGATCAGGTCCAGTACTTTGTTAGAGTAGCCGGTTTCGTTGTCGTACCAGGATACCAGTTTAACGAAGTTGTCGTTCAGTGCGATACCTGCTTTAGCATCGAACACGGAAGTGCACACTTCGCCGTTGAAATCGGTAGAAACAACGTCGTCTTCGGTGTAACCCAGAACGCCTTTCATTGGGCCTTCGGAAGCAGCTTTGATTGCTTTCTTAATTTCTTCATAAGAAGCAGCTTTTTCCAGACGAACGGTCAGGTCAACAACGGATACGTTAGGAGTTGGAACGCGGAACGCCATACCAGTCAGTTTGCCATTCAGTTCTGGCAGTACTTTACCTACAGCTTTAGCCGCACCGGTAGAGGATGGGATGATGTTCTGAGCCGCGCCACGGCCGCCGCGCCAGTCTTTGTGAGACGGGCCATCAACGGTTTTCTGAGTAGCGGTGGTTGCGTGAACGGTGGTCATCAGACCTTCGATGATGCCGAAGTTGTCGTTGATAACTTTAGCCAGCGGTGCCAGGCAGTTGGTGGTGCAGGATGCGTTGGAAACGATGTCCTGGCCAGCGTAAGTTTCGAAGTTTGCACCACGAACGAACATTGGGGTGTTGTCTTTGGAAGGACCCGTCAGAACAACTTTCTTCGCACCCGCAGTGATGTGTTTACGTGCAGTTTCGTCGGTCAGGAAGATACCGGTTGCTTCAGCAACAACGTCAACACCAATTTCGTTCCATTTCAGGTTAGCTGGGTCTTTCTCAGCAGTAACGCGGATGGTTTTGCCATTTACAACCAGGTGGCCGTCTTTCACTTCAACGGTGCCGTCGAAACGACCGTGAGTTGAGTCGTACTTCAGCATGTACGCCATGTATTCAGCGTCCAGGAGATCGTTGATACCAACGATTTCGATGTCAGAACGTTTCTGAGCAGCACGGAAAACAATACGGCCGATACGGCCAAAACCGTTGATACCTACTTTGATAGTCATATATTCCACCAGCTATTTGTTAGTGAATAAAAGGTTGCCTGTAAAATTACAAAAACCTTACGCAGCGTCAAGCGGAATCGTGTCAATCATTGCGACAAATCAATCCTGTGACTAACGTTTGTGCGACTGACTCGCCTCACTTTCCCTTTGAGCTTGCAACCACATGGGGGCTGCGCCCGGAATTTTAAAGTCCTCGCAGGATAAAAATGTGAATATGATCACAATTGCCTGACCGCCTTTTCGCGACACATAAGTTTAGATCAAAAGTGCACGCAAGGGTGTTAATGTTTTGTTAGAATGCGGGGTAAAAGATGTCTGTTTCTACAGCGAGATGTAAGCATATGTCGAACCAACGTAACCCCGACGATTTGAAAAAAAACCTCACAGAAATGCAGTTTTACGTGACGCAAAACCACGGGACGGAACCGCCGTTCACCGGGCGTTTACTGCACAACAAGCGAGACGGCGTCTACCACTGCCTGGTCTGTGATGCCCCGCTGTTTAATTCCCAAACGAAATTTGATTCGGGCTGCGGCTGGCCGAGCTTTTACGAGCCGGTGAGCGATGAGGCTATCCGCTATCTGACCGACGCGTCGCACGGCATGGTGCGCACGGAAATTCGCTGTGGCAACTGTGATGCGCACCTTGGACACGTCTTCCCGGATGGCCCTCAGCCAACGGGCGAGCGTTTCTGCGTGAATTCCGCCTCAATGAGCTTCACTGACGATGAAAACGGCGACCAGATCAAGGGTTGAAAAAACGATTCAGCAAATTATTCCTTTAAAAGGGCGGGATTGTGAATATTGAAGACATGATTAGCGGGATGACGCCGGAGATTTATCAGCGTCTGGTCACCGCCGTAGAGCTGGGAAAATGGCCCGATGGCGTCGCGCTGACCCCGGAGCAGAAAGAGAACAGCCTGCAGCTGGTCATGCTGTGGCAGGCGCGCAACAACACCGACGCGCAGCACATGACGATCGACACCCGTGGTCAGATGGTGATGAAGAGCAAGCGTGAGCTGAAAGAGGACTTCGGTATCACCCCGAAGCCGATTGCGACTTTCAAATAATGCTCTCATGTAGGCCGGGTAAGCGCTAGCGCCACCCGGCACGCTACACTTTAGTGCGGGATCCCGAGCGACGCCGCCAGCTGCTTCGCTAATTGGTTTTCATCATCCGCGCCGTACTCCCAGAACATCGCCCCGGCGAGACCTTTCTCTTTGATGTAGTCCGCTTTGATCGCCACGGATCGCGGGTTCTCATACGAAATCGCAAACAGCGCGTTGCCATCGGCACCCTTCACCGAAAGCCACGGCACTTTCGCCTGGTCGTCCCAGTGCTCGGTAAAGCGTTTCTGCGGATCGTTCAGCAGCTTTTTGACGATATCGTTGTACTTCACGTAGGTATCTTTGGTCAGGTCATAGCCGAGCGACTTGAACAACCCGATCTCCTGCGGCCCGAAGTAGGGCTGAGTGGCCGGATTTTTTTGCGCATCGGGTTTCGTCCAGTCAATGCCCGGCTCCACGGCGCGTTTCGGTACGCGGCCATAGAAACCAATCCCGAGATTCATCTGCTGTGGCTTCAGCCCGGCGGCCAGATAGTTGTTCACCACAAAATCGACGCTGTATTTGTCCGCGGCGGCCACCGTCGGCCAGGCGCTGGAGTCGTACAGGTTGGCATTGAAATACTGCGTGCCGTACGCCATGTCGTAGGTCATCAGGTTGATGTAATCGAGCAGGGGCGCAATGGCTTTCACATCCACCCAGCTTTTCGGACTTTCCGCATTCGCGCCTACCGCAATGGTCACCAGCTTTTTATGCCCGAACGCGTCGCGCATCTCCTTCAGCAGGGCGGTAAAGTTTTCCCTGTCGGTGGGCTGGCTTGCCACCAGGCCCCAGGCGCCGTTGACCGGATACTCCCAGTCGAGGTCGATCCCGTCCAGACCATATTTTTCAACAATCTCCTGCGCGGAGCGGATGAACACCGCGCGGCTCTCTTGGGTTGCCGCTGCGCCAGAGAAACCACGCGCGCCCCAGCCGCCGACGGAGAGCAGGACCTTAAGATTTGGGTTTTGCTTACGCAGCGTGGGGATTAAGGCCAGATCGGACGCCACTTTTGGCGATAGCCAGATTTGATGCAGCTTCGCCGGATCTTTCAGCGCGGCGTTGGTTTCGTCTTTTTCGTCGTTATAGACCAGACCAAACGAGTAGTTCAGGTGGGTGATCTGGCGAACGTCCAGCTTATTGATATCGCCACCCGGTCCGGCGGTGACGTCGCCACCCCCGTTAAAGTAGCCTACGGACATCAGGGAACTGGCGGAGGCAACTGATGCGCAAAGCAAGGGTAGTGCTGCCAGCAAGGGCAAACGTTTCATACAAGTTCCTCTTTGACTTAATAAAAATAACCACGCCACGGAAAAGGCGTGGCGAAAAAACAGCCTGAAGAGAATAGCATTGCCGCTTCGCTGAGGTTGCGAGGGAGTTCACTTTATGGGGATCGGAGGGGGAGTTTTGCCGGGTGGCGCTGACGCTTACCCGGCCTACCAGACCAAAGAAGTAGGCAGAGTAAGGGCGCAGCCGCCACCCGGCTTAAAAGACTACGCCTGCGTTTCCAGCCAGTCTTCGAGCGTATACAGCGTCGCGCCTTCCGCAGCCATATCCATAAACGCCTGAGCGCTGTCCTGCGGATGAATGTTCACCCCGCGGCAGCCGTCGGTGATGACGCTGACGGTATAGCCAAGCTGAAGCGCATCCAGCACGGTGAACTTCACGCAGTAGTCCGTTGCCAGCCCCAGTACAATCAGCTCGGTGATTTCATGGTGACGTAACCAGGCGTCCAGCGCCGTTTTCTGGCGATGCCCGTTATCAAAAAACGCGCTATAGCTGTCGATAGCCGGGTTTTCACCTTTATGGAACACCGCGTCGATGGCTTTCTGGTTCAGGAGCGGATGTAACTCCGCGCCTTCCGTTTGCTGTACGCAGTGATCCGGCCAGAAAGTTTGCGCCAGCCCGTCGAGTTCACCCTGGGTGAAGGGCTCGACATTGTGCTGGCTGGCAAAGCTGCCGTGATTTGCCGGGTGCCAGTCCTGGCTTGCGACAACTGCTTCACCACGGGCTTTGCACCAGTCAATCAGCGTGTTGGCCACGTCAACGGTGCTGTCACCTTCGGCGACGGCCAGCGCACCGCCCGCGCAGAAATCATTTTGCAAATCGACCAGGAGCAGGGCGCGTTGCTTCATGAGACCTCCTTATTCGTCAGGCGTCAGTTCGCCGCGCAGGTTTTGCATCATCGCGCTGCGAATGGACTGAATGTCCAGATCCTGACTCAGTAAATAGTGAAGTTTAGTCAGCGTTGCCTCAACGGTCATATCGAAACCGCTGATCACCCCCGCATGCGCCAGCGCGTTGCCGGTGGCATAGCCGCCCATATTCACTTTACCGGACATACACTGGGTCAGGTTCACCACCACAATTCCACGCTCGCTGGCTTCCTGAAGCTCTTTCAGAAATTCACCGTTCTGCGGCGCATTGCCCACGCCGTAGGAGCGCAGGATCAGCGCCTTCACCGGCTGGCGCAGGAAGTTACGCACCACGTCCGCAGAGATACCCGGATAGATGGTGACCACGCCAATCGGTTGCGGAGTAATCGGATGCACAATCAGCTCGCCCGCGGTGTTCGGTGCAGGTGGGGTTCCCAGACGACGGATATGAATCCCGGCCTCCAGCAGCGGCTGCAGGTTAGGTGAGGCAAAGGCGTCAAAGCCGTCGGCGTGGGCTTTGGTGGTGCGGTTCCCGCGATACAGACGGTTGTTAAAGAACAACGACACTTCGTTAATCGGGTAATTCGCCGCCACGTACAGGGAGTTCAGCAGGTTGATCTGCCCGTCGGAGCGCAGCTCCGCCAGCGGAATTTGCGACCCGGTGACGATAACCGGCTTGCTCAGGTTCTCCAGCATGAAGGAGAGCGCCGAGGCGGTAAACGCCATGGTGTCGGTACCGTGCAGGATCACGAAGCCGTCGTACTGGTCGTAATGGGCTTTAATGTCATCCGCGATGTGCTGCCAGTCTTCCGGCGTCATGTCGGAGGAGTCCATCAGCGGCTCGTATTCGTGGATGGTAAAGTCAGGCATTTCCGGACGGTGGAATTCGGGCATCAGCGCAAGCTGACGCTGCAGGTGGCCGGAGACGGGGATATAGCCGTTTTCGGAGCGCTGCATACCGATGGTACCGCCAGTGTAGGCTACATAAATCGATTTCTTCTGCATGGTAGTGAGTTCTTGTTCTTCAAAAGAAAAAAATCCCCTCTTCGTAGGAAGAGGGGACGGTTTTTAACGGACGTTCGCGCAGGTCAGGCAAAACGCGTAACGACTCTGTGGATCGTTAAAGGCCGCAAGTTTATCGCTTTCTGCCTTCATCGCTTTTGCCGCCGTGGCGACCGGCGCAGGCAGGTAAGCCTGCAGCGCCTCCGGCAGCATGGCGCGTACCGAGCCGGACATGCTGTCCATGACCATATCGAAGAACGACGGTTCGTCCTGGTAATACTCGATATGCCACTGCTTCAGCTTCGCCAGTTCGGCGGCTTTCTTCACCGCGTCATCGAAGTCGCCCAGGCTGTCCACCAGTCCGTTGCTCTTCGCATCCTGACCGGTCCAGACGTGGCCCTGCGCAATCTGGTCGATCTGCTCAGGCGTCTTTTTGCGCGAGTCGGCGACCAGGGTGATAAAGCGTTTATAGCCGTTCTCAATGCTGAGCTGCATCATCTCAGAGACTTCCGGCGGCAGGGATTTGGTCACCGCGACATCCGCGAGCGGAGAGGTCGCTACGCCGTCAGTATGCACGCCCAGAGAACCCAGGCTGTTTTCTACGGTGTTGATCACCCCGAAGATGCCAATCGAGCCGGTGAGCGTGCTTGGGTTCGCCACGATGTAGTTGGCTGGCGTTGAGATCCAGTAACCCCCGGAGGCGGCCATTCCGCCCATTGAGACGACGACCGGCTTACCGGCGGCGCGGGCCGAGGCCAGTTCAGCGCGGATCACTTCGGAGGCGCTGACGCTACCGCCAGGGCTGTTGACCCGCAGGACAATCGCCTTCACTTTCGGATCGAGGCGCGCATCGCGGATTTGTGACGCGGTGGTGTCGCCGCCCACGTTCCCCGGAGTCTCCTGACCGTCCATGATCGCACCGTTAGCAAAGACCACCGCGACGCTGTCCCCGTTCTCATCCGGTTTCTTCGTCGAGTAATCATACATGCTGATGGCGCTGTAATTTTTGTCCTCTTTGCTCCAGCCAAACTGTTTGCTCAGGGATTTTTCAATCTCGGCGCTGGTGCCCAGGGCATCAACCAGTTTGTTATCGAGCGCGTATTTCGCGGTATCGCCGTCAACCTTACGAAGGCCTTCCAGCACGCCCTGCGCGCCAGGGAACACCTGCTCAGGCGTAATCTGACGGTTAGCGGCAACGGTGCCGAGATAGTTCTGCCACAGCTCGCCAATCCAGCGGCTGTCCGCTTCGCGGGCGGCAGGGGACATATCGTCGCGGATAAACGGCTCCACGGCGGATTTGTACGTACCGACGCGGAAGACGTGGGTGGTGACCTTCAGCTTATCGAGCAGCGATTTATAGTACAGGCCGTTGGTGGCAAAGCCGTGCAGATCGACCGTACCCTGCGGGGAGAGCCAGATTTTATTGGCGAAGCTCGCCAGATAATATTGCCCCTGGCTGTAGCTGTCGCCCACGGCAATGACCGGCTTGCCGCTGTCGCGGAATTCGCGCAGCGCTTTACCGATGTACTGCATAGACGGCTGATCGCCGCCGGCAAAATCTTTCAGATCCAGCACGATGCCGGTGATGTTGCGGTCATCTTTGGCCTGACGGATGGCATCGACGATATCGAACAGGGAGTTTTCCTGCAGGCGGTCGGACGTGGCGCCAAACAGCTGACGGCTGATCACACCCAGACGGTTGCTGGCTGACGGTTTATCAACGATGACGCCGGTGATATCGAGTAACAGGGCCCCGCGAGTCGAATGCTGCGCCTGATTTGCGTTGCTGATGTGCATCCAGATGCCCGCGCAAACCAGAACCAGCAGGATGAAGAAGATATTCATCACCAGGTTGCGGACGAAGTTGAGCAGTCGCCACGTCCATTTAAAGAAACCGGCAATAATTCGCCAAAGGGTTCGCATGTATTCTCCCTAACCAGAAAATGACTGTTTCCGTCGCCACTGGACGGTAATGTTGGGTTATCGTAATGACCCAACCGCCACTTGTCAGCAGGAATCGCCTGCCAGGCTGTAACAAAATCTGCCGTCGTGTTAATTTTGTGAGTAAATTTCAAGAAAGGAGTTAACCAATGGACGCACTCGAACTGCTTGTTAACCGCCGTAGCGCTTCCCGTCTGGCCGAACCTGCCCCGGCAGGCGAGCAGCTGCAGAACATTCTGCGTGCCGGCATGCGTGCCCCCGATCATGGCACGCTGCAGCCGTGGCACTTCTTTGTGATTGAAGGCGAAGGCCGCGATCGTTTCAGTAAACTGCTGGAGCAGGGGGCGGTGGCCGCAGGGCAGGATGAGAAAGGAATCGATAAGGCGCGTAATGCCCCGTTCCGCGCCCCGATGATCATCGCTGTCGTGGCAAAATGCCGGGCGGATCATAAAGTCCCGGTCTGGGAACAGGAAATGTCTGCGGGCTGTGCGGTGATGGCGATGCAGATGGCCGCCGTCGCACAAGGCTTTAACGGTATCTGGCGCACCGGTGCGCTGACCGAAAGCCCGGCGGTCCGTGACGGTTTTGGCTGCGGTGAGCATGACAAAATTGTCGGTTTCCTCTACCTCGGCACCCCGCAGCTTAAAGCCTCCAGCACCATCAGCGTGCCGGACACCACGCCTTTCGTCAGCCGCTTCTGATAACGCACGCTAAACTGTCTGGATTCTGAGCATCTGCCGCAGAATTCAGACAGTCATACTTACCTCTTTATGGAATGAGCGCTACCATAGCGCGATTGAGATGACAGGAGACGTCCATGAGCGAGCAAACCATTCGTTTAACGCAGTACAGCCACGGAGCCGGTTGCGGTTGTAAAATTTCCCCGAAAGTGCTGGAGACCATCCTGCACAGTGAACAGGCGAAGTTTGTCGACCCGAACCTGCTTGTCGGCAATGAAACGCGCGACGATGCTGCAGTTTATGACTTAGGTAACGGCACCAGCATTATCAGTACCACCGACTTCTTTATGCCGATTGTCGACAATCCGTTCGATTTCGGGCGTATTGCGGCCACCAACGCCATCAGCGATATCTTCGCCATGGGCGGCAAACCGATTATGGCGATCGCTATTCTGGGCTGGCCGATCAACACCATCCCGCCGGAAGTGGCCCGTGAAGTGATTGATGGCGGCCGTTTTGCCTGCCAGCAGGCGGGGATTGCGCTGGCCGGTGGTCACTCTATCGATGCGCCGGAGCCTATCTTCGGCCTGGCCGTTACCGGCGTGGTCCCGACCGAGCGCGTGAAGCGCAACAGTACCGCGCAGGCGGGCTGCAAGCTGTTCCTCACCAAGCCGTTGGGCATTGGCGTGCTGACCACCGCCGAGAAAAAATCCCTGCTCAAACCGGAGCACAAAGGGCTGGCAACCGAAGTCATGTGCCAGATGAACCTCGCGGGTGCGGCGTTCGCCAATATCGACGGCGTGAAGGCGATGACCGACGTGACCGGTTTTGGTCTGCTGGGGCACCTCTCCGAAGTGTGTCAGGGCGCGGGCGTGCAGGCGCAGGTCTGGTATCAGGACGTGCCGAAGCTACCGGGCGTGGAAGAGTATATTGCTCAGGGCGCGGTCCCGGGCGGTACCCAGCGTAACTTCGCCAGCTATGGTCACCTGATGGGCGAAATGCCAGAAGAATGGCGCAACCTGCTGTGCGATCCGCAAACCTCCGGCGGCCTGCTGCTGGCGGTCACGCCGGAATCCGAAGCCGAGGTTCAGGCCACGGCCGCCGAGTTCGGCATTACCCTGACGGCGATCGGCGAGCTGGTGACCGCGCGCGGTGGCCGACCGATGATTGAGATCCGTTAATTCGATGCGGTTGTTTATTGCCGAAAAGCCGAGCCTGGCCCGTGCCATTGCCGATGTGCTGCCCAAGCCGCATCGCAAAGGCGACGGCTTTATCGAATGCGGTAACGGGCAGGTGGTCACCTGGTGTATCGGTCACCTGCTTGAGCAGGCGCAGCCGGATGTCTATGACAGCCGCTACGCCCGCTGGAATTTAAACGATCTGCCCATCGTGCCGGAAAAATGGCGCCTGCAGCCCCGACCTTCGGTGACCAAACAGCTCAACGTGATCAAGCGCTTCCTGCATGAAGCCGATGAAATCGTGCACGCGGGTGACCCGGACAGGGAAGGACAGCTGCTGGTGGATGAGGTGCTGGACTATCTTGAACTGGCGCCGGAAAAGCGCCAGCAGGTGCAGCGCTGTCTGATCAACGACCTCAACCCGCAGGCGGTGGAGCGTGCGATCTCGCGCCTGCGCGCCAACAGCGAATTTATCCCGCTGTGCGTCTCCGCGCTCGCCCGCGCGCGCGCGGACTGGCTGTACGGCATCAACATGACCCGCGCCTACACCATCCTCGGGCGCAACGCGGGCTATCAGGGCGTGCTCTCCGTGGGGCGCGTGCAGACGCCGGTGCTGGGGCTGGTCGTGCGTCGTGATGAAGAGATTGAGAACTTCGTCGCCAAAGATTTCTTTGAAGTGAAAGCGCATATCGTCACGCCTAAAGACGAACGCTTTACCGCCGTCTGGCAGCCGAGCGATGCCTGCGAGTCATATCAGGATGAAGAGGGGCGTTTGCTGCACCGTCCGCTGGCGGATCATGTGGTTAACCGCATTACCGGACAGCCCGCTCTCGTCACCAGCTATAACGATAAACGGGAATCAGAACCCGCGCCGCTGCCGTTCTCGCTGTCGGCCCTGCAGATCGAGGCCGCAAAGCGCTTTGGCCTCAGCGCGCAGAACGTGCTGGATATCTGCCAGAAGCTCTATGAAACCCATAAGCTGATCACCTATCCGCGTTCGGATAGCCGCTACCTGCCGGAAGAGCATTTTGCCGGTCGTCATTCGGTGATGAACGCCATTAGCGTGCACGCGCCGGATCTGCTGCCGCAGCCGGTAGTGAACCCAGATACCCATAACCGCTGCTGGGACGACAAAAAGGTGGACGCCCACCACGCGATTATCCCGACGGCGCGCGCCAGCAGCGTCAACCTGACGGATAACGAAGCGAAGGTCTACAACCTGATCGCTCGTCAGTACCTGATGCAGTTCTGCCCGGACGCGGTGTTCCGCAAATGCGTGATCGAGCTGGAAATCGCAAAAGGGAAGTTTATCGCCAAAGCCCGTTTCCTCGCGGAAGCAGGCTGGCGCACGCTGCTCGGCAACAAAGAGCGTGACGAAGAGAACGACGGTACGCCGCTGCCCGTGGTCGCCAAAGACGACGAGCTGCTGTGCGAGAAAGGGGAAGTGGTGGAACGCCAGACCCAGCCGCCGCGCCATTTTACCGATGCGACGCTGCTTTCCGCGATGACCGGGATCGCCCGGTTCGTGCAGGATAAAGATCTGAAGAAGATCCTGCGCGCCACCGACGGTCTGGGCACGGAGGCGACCCGCGCGGGGATTATCGAGCTGCTCTTTAAGCGCGGTTTTCTTGAGAAAAAGGGGCGCTATATCCATTCGACCGAGCCGGGCCGCGCGCTGATTCATTCCCTGCCGGAGCTGGCCGCCAGGCCGGACATGACCGCGCACTGGGAATCGGTGCTGACGCAGATCAGCGAGAAGCAGTGCCGCTATCAGGACTTTATGCAGCCGCTGGTGGGGACGCTTTACCAGCTGATCGATCAGGCGCGCAGCACGCCCGTGAAAACGTTCAGAGGGATGGTTGCACCCGGTGGTGGCGCGAAGAAACCGTTTAAAAAGAAAAAGAGCGCGGCCGCTTCTTAACCCGTAGGCCGGGTCAGGCGAAGCCGCCACCCGGCGAAAGACAGCTCTGCGGCCTGAAAAAAGCCCGGTGGCGCTAACGCTTACCGGGCCTACAGGGCGAGAACGCCGCGAAAACTTAAATCACACCCTGCCCAATCATCGCATCCGCTACCTTCACGAACCCGGCGATATTCGCCCCACGCACGTAGTTGGTTTGCGATGCTTCACCGCCGTACTCCACGCAGGCGTGGTGAATATCCAGCATGATATGGTGCAGGCGCGCATCCACTTTCTCCGCCTTCCAGCCGAGACGCGCGGCGTTTTGCGCCATCTCGAGGCCGGAGGTTGCCACGCCGCCCGCGTTGGCGGCCTTGCCCGGTGCAAACAGCACGCCTGCCTCCAGGAACAGGTCCGTCGCGTCGATCGTGGTCGGCATGTTTGCCCCTTCGGCGACCGCTTTTACACCGTTGCTAATTAACGTGCGCGCGGCTTCAGCATCCAGCTCGTTCTGCGTGGCGCACGGCAGGGCGATATCCACCGGCACGCCCCACGGCTGTTTACCTTCGAGGTAGGTCAGGCCAAACTCCCGGGCGTAATCCGCTACGCGTCCATCGCGGCTGGCTTTGATTTCACACAGGCGCGCCAGCTTCTCTGCCGTGAAGCCCGCTTCATCCACCACCGTTCCGCTGGAGTCAGAGGCGGTCAGCACGCGAGCGCCAAACTGCATCGCTTTTTCAATCGCGTACTGCGCCACGTTACCGGAGCCGGAAACGGCTACGCGCATGCCTTCGAAGCCTAAGCCGTGACGCTTGAGCATGGCCTCTGTAAAGTAAACCAGGCCGTACCCGGTCGCTTCGGGGCGGATCAGGCTCCCGCCAAACGACAGCCCTTTGCCGGTAAAGACGCAGGCGCTGTTGTTGGAAAGCTTTTTCATCATCCCGGCCATAAAGCCCACTTCACGTCCGCCCACGCCGATATCACCGGCAGGCACGTCGGTGTCCGGGCCGAGGTGACGGTAGAGTTCGGTCATCAGCGCCTGGCAGAAACGCATCACTTCACCTTCGCTTTTGCCTTTCGGATCGAAATCGCTGCCGCCTTTTCCGCCGCCCATGGGCAGCGTGGTCAGTGCATTTTTAAAGGTCTGCTCGAAGCCGAGGAATTTCAGAATCGACAGGTTCACGGAAGGGTGGAAGCGCATGCCGCCCTTAAACGGGCCGATGGCGGAGTTAAACTGGACGCGCCACGCGCGGTTAACCTGCACCTGATTGCGATCGTCCACCCAGGTCACGCGGAACTGGATCACGCGCTCTGGCTCGACCAGGCGTTCGAGCAACGACATCTGGCGATAGCGCGGGTTTTGTTCAAGGAAGGGCCACAGGGTGGTCATCACTTCACGCACGGCCTGGGCGAACTCGCTTTGGTGCGGGTCGCGCTGCTGAACATGGGCAAGGAAACTTTCCAGAGAGCGTGTCTGATCCATAGATATAAGAACCTCTTATAATAATGTTTGTATATGACTTATGCATTTTGTGTTGTTTTTTGACTATACCACCCGTACCGCTTTGTGTGGCAAGCAGAAATTCAGGACGAAAGGGAAATTAATGACAGGTGCTGCGTCATAACCAAAAGCGATGGCGCGCTAAATTAAAGATTCTGCCCGATTTACCGTTATAGTCATTATCAGGACACAACAGGAAGAGAAGTCTATGAACCGTTACGTGATGGCCGCGTTATCATTGATGTTGACCGCAGGCGCGCAGGCTGACCGCATTCGCCCGGATGTAGAAGTGAACGTGCCGCCAGAAGTGTTTAGCTCCAGCGGCCAGCGTGCGCAGCCGTGTAACCAGTGCTGCATTTATCAGGATCAAAACTATTCTGAAGGGGCCGTCGTGAAGGCGGATGGCGTGCTGCTGCAGTGCCAGCGCGACGAGCGCGCCATCAGCACGAACCCGCTGGTCTGGCGTCGCGTAAAACAATAAACGCCTCCAGCAGGGGAATATCCGCGGGGGCTAAGGTATAGCCAAACGCCTCTTCAGGCGTACACCACGCCAGCGCGCTGTGGTAGTGCGCCCTGAGCTCGCCGCTAAACGCAGGAACGTGCCAGGCGTGCAGGTTGATTAAGTGCTGCGAGACTTCGCGCTGGTGGCTTGCCACGTATTGCGCAGGCCGCGCTTCAATACCCAACTCTTCACGCAGCTCGCGGATAAGCGCCTCGGGCTGGGTTTCTCCCGCCTCGACTTTGCCGCCTGCAAATTCCCACATGCCCGGCTGGTCGGCGTGGGCAGGGCGCTGCGCCAGTAAAATTTTGTCGTCTTTTTCGATGATGGCGGCAACGACATCGAGTGTTTTCAGCATGGTCGTCAATAATTGATGGCGAAAAAAGACATATTATCGTGCCCTTTCTCAGAGTCCAGTAATCAGGAGAATCAGGTGAAAGAGACTACCGCCTGGGTTGCCCCTATCGAATCCCTTCCCGCCAGCCTTAAACCCATTGCCGTGATGCAGAAAAAGCATTTTGGCGCCGTGCTGAATCCCACGCGCTGGTGGGGGCGCATGCCGCGTCTGTTCTGGCTGGTCGCGCTGTTCGTCGGTTTTCTGGAGCGTCGTCACGCGCGCCTGACGCCCGTGCTGCGTTCGCTGCTCATGACGCGGGTGTCCCAGCTCTGCCACTGCGCTTTCTGTATTGATGCCAACAGCCTGCGGCTGGCCGAGCGCTGCGGTGCGCTGGAAAAGGTGCAGGCCGTTAGCGACTGGCAGGCATCCGCCTTGTTCACGGAGCAGGAGCGCGCGGCGCTGGCCTACGCCGAGGCGGTGACCGCCACGCCGCCCCGGGCGGATGAGGCTATCAGAACGGCGCTGAAGCGCCACTTTACGGAAGATGCCATCACCGAGATGACGGCGCTCATTGCCTTTCAGAATCTCTCTGCCCGCTTTAACGCCGCGCTGGATATTCCGGCGCAGGGGCTGTGCGCCACCTTTAACGAGACGCCCCATGCTTGATCGCCATCTTCACCCGCGGATAAAACCGGCGCTGAATCGTCTGGTCTCCGTGCTGGACAGGCCGGGCATCACGCCCGACGGATTAACCCTGGCCGGGTTTGCCATCGGCGTGCTGGCGCTGCCGTTTCTGGTCCTTGGCTGGTATCCGGCGGCGCTGGTCGCCATCGTGCTTAACCGCCTGCTGGACGGTCTGGACGGGGCGCTGGCGCGCCGCAGAGGCCTGAGCGATGCGGGGGGATTTCTCGATATCGCGCTCGACTTTCTGTTCTACGCCCTGGTGCCGTTTGGCTTTGCGCTGGCAGCACCGGCGGAAAATGCGCTGGTAGCCGCCTGGCTGCTGTTCGCGTTTATCGGGACCGGCAGCAGTTTTCTGGCGTTTGCGGCCCTGGCCGCGAAGCACGACATCGACAACCCCGGCTATGCGCACAAGTCGTTTTATTACATCGGCGGGTTAACGGAAGGGACGGAGACCATCATGCTGTTTGTGCTGTGCTGCCTTTTTCCTGCGCACTTTACGCTCTTCGCGTGGGTATTCGGCGCGCTGTGCTGGCTGACCACCACAACGCGCATCTGGAGCGGCTACGTGACGCTGAAGTCACTTAACCCTTAGCGCGCGCTTTCAGGCCCGCGCTCACCGGTCGTCACCGGGTTCTGCGGATGACTGCTCCATTCGTACCAGCCGCCGTCATAGACGGCGATATTCTTCCAGCCCATCGCCCGGGCGTACATAAAGGTTTCAGACGCCCGCCAGCCGGTGCCGCAGTAAAACGCGACGTGCTGTTCCGGCAGAATATTCCAGCGCTTCCACTGGGCGGCGATGTCGTCAGCGCTGCGCATGGTGCCATCCGGGTTATGGAAATCCTCCATGTGGGTGGCATCGCTGCCCGCGTGACCCCAGCGGGCACCGGCAATTTCACCTTTTGGCTTGATGTAGCTGTAGCCGCTGGTTTCGCCGATGAACTCCGGCCACGAGCGTATGCTGACCAGAGAGGCATCCTGACGGTGCAGCATGTCGCGCGCCTGTTCCATATCCACCATCAGCTGCGGCTGACCGGGGATCGGCGCGCCGAAATCGGGGGCGGGCGTCACTTTACCGGGCGTACCGCGCTCAACCGGCAGGCCTGCATCCGACCACGCCTTCCAGCCGCCGTCGAGAATACGCACATCCTTCACGCCCGCATACAGCATAATCTGCGCCACGCGCGCGGCGGCGTAGACGTCGCGGCCATACAAAATGACGGTGGTATCGTGACGGATCCCGTGCTTCGCCAGCATCGCTCTCAGCTTGTCGTCGGAGACTTTATTCCACAGCGGTTCGCTTTCCACCTCGTTGGTGTCGATATAGCCCGCGCCGGGAATGTGGTTCAGCAAGTAAAACTTCGGTGCACCCCAGGCGGCCTCAATCACTTTCCAGTCGCCCGCCGGTGCGGCAGCCACGGGTTTACCCTGCTGGAGTCGGTGGATCCACTGCGGGTAAACCAGCTGTTCAAAGTGAGGCAGGCGCTGAAGGCGCTCGGGCGTCTGCAGAGCATCGCTGAGCAGCGAAACGTGGCGGTACCCGGCTTTCTCCAGGCGGGCTTTCACCGCCTGGTTATCGTTCTCGTCGCCGTACAGGGCGATGGTCGTCGCAGGGGTAAGCTGATGCTGTTTTGCCCACAGCGCAATCTGCTCGTCGCTCATGGCGCTGAGCCAGGCGGCAGCAAGGTTGAGCGCGGCGGGTTCATGCCCGGAGGGGCCGCTAAGCGTCTGCGGCCAGCCGTTATAGAAGGCGCTGGCGCGTGTGTCGACAGGCGTGCCGTGCTGTGCCTGAAGCTGAGACAGCGTGATGGCGTTGGGCATATCAGCCGCCAGCGAGGAAAAAGAAGCGAGGCCGCAGAGCAGGGCCAGCGCGGTCAGTTGAGAAACACGTTTCATCGAATAACCTGACGTCAGTAAAAGAGGGGGGCATTGTCGTCTCTCCCGAAACGGAAAACATTGCGTTAGCACATTATTGCCAGCGAGAAATCTCAATCAGCTCGCCGCCGGGTGGAATATCGTCCTCATCGTGCGTGACCAGCACCGCCGGAATATTGCGCGCGCGGACGGCGTCAAATACCCATGCCCGAAACGTGGCCCGTAACGCTTTATCGAGGCGGCTGAACGGTTCATCCAGCAGCAGCGCCTGCGGCTCCGCGAGCAGGGCCCGCAGCAGGCTGACCCGGGCACGCTCCCCGCCGGAGAGGGTGGCCGGATCGCTGGCGTAATGGCCGCTCAGCCCGGCGGAATCCAGCGCCTGCGCGACCGCCTCCCGACGCGCGCGCCCGGCGATGCGCTCGGGCAGCGCCAGCAGCAAATTTTGCCCGACGCTGAACTGGTCGAACAGCAGCGCATCCTGAAAGAGAATACCCAGCCCGCGGGACTCCACGGGAAGCGCGTCGCAGCGACGCGCGTCGAGCCACAGTTCGCCCCGCGCCTGGAAATCGTCTGACAGCGCGCCGACCATCCAGGCAAAAAGGGTCGACTTTCCGCTGCCGGACGGCCCCATCAGGGTGACGATCTCCCCGCGGGGCACGCAAAAACTGACCTCGCGGAAAAGCGGTTCGATGGTGAGATTTTTTACCTTCAGCATTAACGTAACCCTTGTCGGTAGCGGCCCGCGAGCCGGGATAGCAGGGCAGCAGCACCAAACACCGAGCCCGTGACCAGCAGTAATCCCAGCGCCCGGTTAGCGAGAATCGGGATGCTGCCCCCGCTGCTGAGCGCCACGGTTTCGGTGGTCAGCGTGGCGAAACGCCCCGCGCCCAGCCACAGCGTCGGCATGTATTGCGCCATGCTGACGGAAAAGCCGGTGGCAAAGGCCAGTAGCGCAGGGCGCACCAGCAGCGGGCATTTCAGCAGTAAAAAGATTTTTGTCCGCCGCCAGCCGAGGGTTCTGGCGGTGAGGATAAGCCGGGGATCGATCCGTCGCCAGGCGGGTTGCAGTACCAGCAGCATCCACGGCAATACCCACAGAAGGTGGCTCCAGAGCACGGCGGCGTAGTGCCCGTCGATGCCCAGGTGCAACGCAATGGCATACTGGCCGGTGACGAGCGGGAGGGCCGGAAGGGCGAGCGGTAACCATACCCACAGCGTGCCGCGCTGCGGGCCCCACTCCAGCCAGAGTAACCCGACGACCAGGGCAATCAGGGCTGAAAGCAGACCGAAGGAAAGGCTGGTTCCCACCGGGCCAACGTCATCCCGTTGCGCCAGCATCAGCAGTACCGCGGCGCACAGGACGCCGCAGGCGGGCAGAAACCCGCTCAGTGCCCGCTCAGGCAGGACGCGCTGCGACCGGGGACGCGTTCCGGTGAGGTCCGCAAGTGTGCGAACCCATGCCTTCCAGAGTCCGTATCCCAGAGCGGCAAGCGCGGCCAGCAGCAGAAGGAGAAGCAGGCACAGCAGCGTCCCTTTTGCCTGCTGCTGCGCGTCGCCCTGGCTTAACCACTGCCAGGCCAGCACGGCCAGGGTAGGCGGGTTGCCGGGCCCGAGAACGATCGCCACGTCCACGACCGACAGCGACCATGCCAGCACCGCCAGCATGACTGCCCCGAGGACGGGCGCGATAGCTGGCAGAATCAGCCAGCTCAGCGTCTGAAAACGCCCGTAGCCGCGCGTATGCAGGACGATCTTCTGCTGCGCGAGCCGTTTTTCCGGCAGTACGGCATAAATGGCCCACAGGACAAACGCGCTCTCTTTGACCGCAAGCGTCAGCCCCAGCCCGGCGCCGTAGCGGTCAAACGGCGGCGAACAGACGGTGCAGACCTGATAAAACAGTCCGCCCTCGGCAAACAGCAGTAGCGCGCCGGTGGCGAACGCCACATGGGGGATCGCCAGCAGCCACGGCAGACGGGTTGTGAGACGTCGCCAGCGTTTACCGGGCCAGAGAAGGCTGACGAGGAGAAGAGCAATGAACAACGCCCCCAGCGTGGCGATGAGCGTTGAGACCAGCGTGGCGACGGCCGCCTGCGGGAGCTGCGGATCGTTCAGCAGCCGCTGCCAGTTTGTCAGCGAAAACGCCGGGGCCAGCAGCATGGCGCCGGCGGGCAGGATCGGCAGATAAATCACCGCCATCGCCAGCCAGACGAGCCCGCTCAGCGGGTGCCGTAACGACGCAGCCATTCCTGCTCCAGCGCGTTCACCCAGGCGGACTGCGGCTCGGCAAGCACCTTCGGCAGCCCCTGAGGCGTGTGGGCCAGCAGCTGTCTGGCTTCTTCTTCGGGCAGCGTTTTCGCATCCAGCACGCTCGGATCGCCCCAGATGGCCGGGTCAGCTTTGCGGATCTGCGCCTGCGGCGACAGAAGGAAATTGGCGACCATTTTCGCCCCCGCGCTCGCGCTGGCGTTGGCCGGAATCGCCACAAAATGGACGTTGCCGAGCATCCCGCCCTGAAAACCAAAGCTATAGCTGTCGGCGGGCAGTTCGCCGCTCGCCACTTTCTGCTGCGCATGGGCCGGGTTAAAGGTCAGCGACAGATTCAGGCTGCCGCTGGCAAGCAGGGCATCCATCCGTGCAGGAGAAGGGGGAAAATCTTTCCCTTCGCGCCACAGCAGCGGGTGGAGCGTGTCCAGATAATCCCAGAGCGGGGCCGTGACCTCGGCAAAGGTGCTATCGGGGGCCTTTTGCAGCGCCTCCGGGTGAGCGGTTAGCGTCATCAGCAGCTGCTCAAGAAATGCCGTGCCGGTAAAATCGGGCGGGCGAGGATAGCTGATCTTGCCCGGATGCTGCTGCGCGTAAGCCAGCAGCGCCTGAGGATCCACAGGCGGCGTCGGCATGCTGGCTTTGCGGGCGATAAAGGTCAGCTGCGCGCCGCCCCACGGCGATTCCGCGCCGTCTGTGGGGATAGCAAAATCCTCCGTGACGGGCTTGCGGCTATCAACATAGCGCCAGTTGGGCAACGTCTGCGCCCATCCGGTCTCCAGCAGGTTTGCCTCTTTCAGCGTGCGGAAGTTCTCGCCGTTAACCCACAGCAGGTCGACGGAGCCGTTGGTCTTACGCCCCGCGGTGGCTTCGGTCTGAATACGTTTTACCGCGTCGGCAGCATCCGCCAGCGGGACAATTTTAAGGGTAATGGCATAGTGCGTTTGCATCTCGCCGCTGACCCACTCCAGATAGCGGTTGACCGCCGGATCGCCGGCCCAGGCGTTAAACCAGACGGTCTGGCCTTTGGCCTGTTGCTGAATGGCCTGCCAGCCGTCGGCGGCATACAGAGGGGCCGCCAGCAGCAGCCCGGTCAGAAACGCGCAAAAACGCACACGGCGCATAATGCCTCACTTTTTAGCAGACGGGAGATAACGGGAAAACAGCCGGCGGGTGACCAACGGCAATAACCCCAGTAGTGTAAAGGCGAATAGCATGCCCGGCGACAAAATATCGCGCAGCGAGGTCACTTTTCCCAGCTCGCGCCCGGCGTTGAGAAAGACCACCGTCGCGGGCAGCATGGCGAGCAGGCTGACCCACCAGTAGCGAAATACTCCCATGCGGGTCAGCCCCATCAGCAAATTCACCAGGAAAAACGGGAACAGCGGCATCAGGCGCAGGGCAAAAAGAAAGTTCGCGCCGTCGCGCGCCATGCCGGTATTCACCGTACTCATCTGCCGGGCAAACCGCCGTTGCACCCAGTCGCGCAAAAGATAGCGGCTGGCGAGCATCGCCAGCGTGGCCCCAAGCGTGGAGGCAAACGAGACCAGCACGGTGCCTTCCCACAGGCTAAACAACGTCCCGCCCAGCAGGGTCAGGATCGCCGCGCCGGGGATCGAGAGGGCGGAGACCGCCACATAGACCGCAAAGAAGATCAGCGCGCTGCGCAGCGGCGCGTGGTCGACATAGGAGAGTAATGCCTGCTGGTGCGTTTTAATCCCTTCCAGGGAGAGGGTTCCCGGCGGAAGCATGATAAACGCCAGAATAAAGGCGCCCAGAAGGGCGCACAGGAAGAGTGTTTTTGAAAGGTTCACGCGTCATTACAGCTTGAATTTAGCCCACACTGGCGCGTGGTCAGACGGTTTTTCCATGCTGCGGATGTCGTAGTCGATCCCGGTTTCGATGCAGCGCTCGGCCAGCGGGGAACTGGCCAGCAGAAGATCGATACGCAGGCCGCGGTTGTCGTCAAAGCCTTTGGAGCGGTAATCAAACCAGGAGAAGCGATCCTGCGTTTCCGGGTTGGCATTGCGGAACGTATCCACCAGGCCCCAGCCCAGCAGGCGCTCCATCCACTCACGCTCTTCCGGCAGGAAGGAGCATTTGCCGGTGCGCAGCCAGCGTTTGCGGTTCTCTTCGCCAATACCGATATCGAGATCCGTCGGGCTGATATTCATGTCGCCCATGATCAGCACCGGATTCTCTTTTTTGAGTTCGGTGGTCAGGTAGTCCTGCAGATCCTGATAAAACTTCGCTTTAGCCGGGAATTTGGTCTCATGGTCACGGCTCTCACCCTGCGGGAAATAGCCGTTGATGACCGTGATATTGCCGATCGCAGAAGGGACTTCCGCCATGATAATGCGACGCTGTGCTTCTTCACCGTCGCCCGGGAAGCCGCGACGCACGGAAACCGGTGGCGCTTTGGTCAGCAGCGCGACGCCATAGTGACCTTTCTGGCCGTGATAAAAGACGTTGTAGCCGAGTTTCGCCACCTCTTCGAGGGGGAACATGTCGTCGTGAACCTTTGTCTCCTGCAGGCCGATCACATCTGGCTGATGTTGCTCAACGATAGCTTCAAGCTGATGAGGGCGGGCACGCAGGCCGTTGATATTAAAAGAGACAAATTTCATAGTCGCTGCCAGTGCAAGGTGAATAGTGCAAGGATGGTAGCAGAATTTGCGTCAACTGTTACCGGGTTCGACCAATAACTGCGACAGATAATGCCGGTGGTGCAATATTTGCACCATTCTGACGCGCTTCGCCCCCAAAGAGGGCGTAAATGGCCGATAAATTTCGCGAGCGATCACAATTCCAGAATTATATTTGGCCTGTGCATACTCTTTCTGATTTTCATACGGCAAAGCGCCGCTTGTCGTAAAAATATTCACTTTTTATGCACTAATAGTGAATAACTCTATGTTGTAACTTATTGATATTCTGTTCTCTCAACCCGTTTATGCATTTTTATCGCTGGCTGGCACGAAGGCTGCAATCTACATTCACAGTGCAAACACTCAATTATTTAACATTCAAATAACCTTTTATTTACCGGATGAGGTCGCTATGTCTCTGTCAATTACGCGTGAAAATTTCGATGAATGGATGATGCCGGTTTACGCTCCGGCGGCTTTTATTCCGGTTCGTGGGGAAGGCTCGCGCCTGTGGGATCAGCAGGGTAAAGAGTATATCGACTTTGCCGGTGGGATTGCGGTGAACGCGCTGGGGCATGCGCACCCGGCGCTGCGTCAGGCGCTCAATGACCAGGCGGCGAAGTTCTGGCATACCGGCAACGGCTTTACCAACGAGCCCGCGCTGCGCCTGGCCAAAAAACTAATCGACGCGACGTTTGCCGAAAAAGTCTTTTTCTGTAACTCGGGGGCGGAAGCCAACGAAGCGGCGCTGAAGCTGGCGCGCAAATATGCGCACGATAAGTTTGGTACCCACAAGAGCGGTATCGTGGCGTTTAAAAATGCCTTCCACGGACGCACGCTCTTTACCGTCAGCGCGGGTGGCCAGCCTTCCTACTCGCAGGATTTCGCACCGCTGCCGCCGGATATCCGTCACGGTATTTATAACGATCTGCAGTCTGCCAGCGAGCTGATTAACGACACCACCTGTGCGGTGATCGTCGAGCCGATGCAGGGCGAGGGCGGCGTGCTTCCGGCGAAAAAAGAATTCCTGCAGGGGCTGCGCGAGCTGTGCGATCGTCATAACGCGGTGCTGATTTTCGACGAAGTCCAGACCGGCGTGGGCCGCACCGGCGAGCTGTATGCCTATATGCACTACGGCGTCACGCCGGACGTGCTGTCGACCGCCAAAGCGCTGGGCGGCGGCTTCCCGATTGGCGCAACGCTGACTACCGATAAATTCGCCAGCGTGATGACCGTCGGCACCCACGGTACCACCTACGGCGGCAACCCGCTGGCCACCGCCGTTGCCGGTCAGGTGCTCGACATCATTAATACCCCTGAGG
The DNA here is from genome assembly GCF_043945315.1 of Enterobacter cloacae complex sp. 2024EL-00227. Taxonomy (NCBI): domain Bacteria; kingdom Pseudomonadati; phylum Pseudomonadota; class Gammaproteobacteria; order Enterobacterales; family Enterobacteriaceae; genus Enterobacter; species Enterobacter cloacae complex sp. 2024EL-00227. The sequence continues at coordinate 234,039 of NZ_JBIMQP010000008.1, read as the reverse complement.
TGCTGAAGGGCGTTAAGCAGCGCCACGACTGGTTTGTTGAGCGCCTGAATGCCATCAACGGCAAGGTTGGCCTGTTTAAAGAAATTCGTGGCCTGGGGCTGTTAATCGGCTGCGAGCTCACCGCTGAGTTTGCCGGAAAAGCTAAACTTATTTCACAGGAAGCGTCAAAAGTGGGCGTGATGGTGCTGATTGCCGGTGCCAACGTCGTGCGTTTTGCTCCCGCGCTGATTGTCAGCGAGGAAGAGGTGCAAACCGGTCTGGACCGCTTTGCGCTGGCGTGTGAAAAGGTGAAATCCGGGGTGTCATCATGATGGTCATCCGTCCCGTTGAGCGCGGCGATCTCGCCGGGCTCATGCAGCTTGCCGGTAAGACGGGAGGCGGGCTGACCTCGCTTCCTGCCGATGAAAAAACGCTGTCGGCGCGCATTGAGCGCGCCCTTCAAACCTGGCAGGGGACGTTGCCAAAAAGCGAACAGGGGTATGTGTTCGTGCTGGAAGACACCGACACGGGGACCGTGGCCGGGATCTGCGCCATTGAAGTGGCCGTCGGGCTTAACGACCCGTGGTACAACTACCGCGTCGGCACCATGGTTCATGCCTCGAAAGAGCTGAACGTCTATAACGCGCTGCCGACGCTGTTCCTCTGCAACGACCACACGGGCGCCAGCGAGCTTTGCACGCTGTTCCTCGACCCGGCGTGGCGCAAGGAGGGCAACGGCTACCTGCTTTCCAAATCGCGCTTTATGTTTATGGCCGCCTTCCGCGATCGCTTTAACGAAAAGGTGGTTGCGGAGATGCGCGGCGTGATCGACGACACCGGCTATTCACCGTTCTGGGAGAGCCTGGGCGAGCGCTTCTTCTCGATGGAGTTCAGCCGGGCGGACTATCTCTGCGGCACGGGTCAGAAAGCCTTTATTGCCGAACTGATGCCGAAGCATCCTATCTATACCCATTTCCTCAGCCCGGAAGCGCAGGCGGTGATCGGCGAAGTGCATCCGCAAACCGCGCCTGCCCGCGCGGTGCTGGAGAAAGAGGGCTTCCGCTACCGTAACTATGTCGACATCTTTGACGGTGGGCCTACGCTTGAGTGCGATATCGACCGCGTACGCGCGATCCGTAAGAGCCGGCTGGTTGAGGTCTCTGAAGGCCAGCCCGCGCCGGGCGACTGGCCGGCATGCCTGGTGGCGAACGAAAATTACGCCAACTTCCGTGCGATGCTGGTGCGGACCAACCCGAAATGTGAACGTCTGGTGCTGACGGCTGCAGAACTGGATGCCCTGAAATGTAACGCCGGCGATAAGGTTCGCCTGGTGCGTCTCTGCCCTGAGGAGAAAACAGCATGACATTATGGATTAACGGTGACTGGGTCACGGGCGAAGGCGAACAGCGCGTAAAGACCAATCCGGTAGGAAAAGAGGTGCTCTGGAAGGGGAACGACGCCAGCGCCGCGCAGGTGGAACAAGCCTGCCATGGCGCTCGCCGCGCGTTCCCGGCGTGGGCAAAACAGCCTTTCGCCGTGCGCCAGGCGCTTGTTGAAAAGTTTGCCGGGCTGCTGGAGGCAAATAAGGCCGAACTGACGCGCATCATCGCGTCTGAAACCAGTAAACCGCGCTGGGAAGCGGCAACCGAAGTGACAGCGATGATCAACAAAGTCGCCATTTCGGTGAAGGCGTACCACACCCGCACCGGCGAACAGCACACCGAGATGCCGGACGGCGCGGCCACGCTGCGCCACCGTCCGCACGGCGTGCTGGCGGTGTTTGGTCCGTACAACTTCCCGGGGCATCTGCCGAATGGCCACATTGTGCCCGCGCTGCTGGCGGGCAATACCGTCATCTTTAAACCGAGCGAGCTAACGCCCTTCACTGGCGAGGCGGTGGTTAAGCTGTGGGAACAGGCTGGCCTGCCGCCGGGCGTGCTGAACCTGGTGCAGGGCGGACGCGAAACCGGCCAGGCGCTGAGCGCGCTGAGCGATATCGACGGCCTGCTGTTTACCGGCAGCGCCGGGACGGGCTATCAGCTGCATCGCCAGCTGGCGGGGCAGCCGGAAAAAATCCTTGCTCTCGAGATGGGCGGCAACAACCCGCTGATTGTGGAAGACCCGGATGATATTGACGCCGCGGTGCACCTGACGATTCAGTCCGCCTTTATTACCGCCGGACAGCGCTGCACCTGCGCCCGCCGCCTGCTGGTGAAACGGGGCGCGCAGGGGGATGCGTTCCTCAAACGTCTGGTTGAGGTGAGCGCGCGTCTGGTGCCAGCCGCGTGGGATGCCGATCCGCAGCCGTTTATCGGCGGGCTGATTTCCGAACAGGCCGCGCTGAACGTGCTGAAGGCCTGGCAGGACCACGTCGCGCGCGGCGCGAAAACCCTGCTCGAGCCGAAACAGGTTCAGCCGGGTGCCTCGCTCCTGACGCCGGGCATCGTTGAGATGAGTGGCGCGAGCAACGTGCCGGATGAAGAGGTCTTTGGCCCGCTGCTGTGCGTCTGGCGCTATGACGATTTCGATGCGGCGATTGCGATGGCCAATAACACCCGCTACGGTCTGTCGAGCGGGCTGATTTCGCCGTATCGCGAGAAGTTTGACCAACTGCTGCTGGAAGCGCGCGCCGGGATTGTGAACTGGAATAAACCGCTCACCGGGGCCGCGAGCACCGCGCCGTTCGGCGGCGTGGGCGCGTCAGGCAACCATCGCGCCAGCGCGTGGTATGCCGCCGATTACTGTGCCTGGCCGATGGCGAGCCTGGAAACCCCGGCGCTGACGCTGCCGGAAACGCTTAATCCGGGGCTGGACTTTACCGGAGGGGACCGTCATGAAAGCGCGTGAAGTCAACTTTGACGGGCTGGTGGGGCTGACGCACCACTACGCCGGTCTCTCTTTTGGTAATGAAGCCTCCACGAAGCACCGTTTTCAGGTTTCCAACCCGAAGCTGGCGGCGAAGCAGGGGCTGCTTAAGATGAAAGCGCTGGCGGATGCCGGTTTCCCGCAGGCGGTGATCCCGCCGCAGGAGCGTCCGAACGTGGCGGTACTGCGTCAGCTCGGCTTTAGCGGTACCGATGAGCAGGTGGTCGAAAAAGCGGGGACGCAGACGCCGCACCTGCTCTCGGCGGCAAGCTCCGCCTCTTCGATGTGGGTCGCCAACGCGGCCACCGTCGCGCCGTCAGCCGATACGCTGGATGGCAAAGTCCACCTGACGGTAGCGAACCTGAATAACAAGTTTCACCGCGCCACCGAAGCGGAAACCACCGAGCGCGTGCTGCGCGCCATTTTCAACCAGGACGCCCATTTCGAGGTGCATCAGGCCCTGCCGCAGGTGGCGATGTTTGGCGACGAAGGCGCGGCCAACCATAACCGCCTGGGGGGCGATTATGGCGAGCCGGGTCTGCAGCTGTTTATTTACGGGCGCGAAGAGGGGGGCCACGCCGCGCCAACCCGTTATCCTGCGCGTCAGACGCTGGCAGCCAGCCAGGCCGTTGCCCGCCTGAACCAGGTCAATCCTTCCCAGGTGATTTTCGCCCAGCAGAACCCGCATGTGATCGACCAGGGCGTGTTCCACAACGACGTGATTGCCGTTTCCAACCGCCAGGTGCTGTTCTGCCACGAGCAGGCGTTTGCCCATCAGGAAAAGCTGCTCGCCACGCTGCATGAGCGCGTGCGCGGCTTCACGCCTGTCCAGGTGCCAACGGAGGCGGTGAGCGTGCAGGACGCGGTTGAAACGTATCTGTTCAATAGCCAGCTGCTCAGCCGCGATGACGGCAGCATGATGCTGGTCCTGCCGCAGGAGTCCCGGGAGCATCAGGGCGTATGGCGCTACCTGACCGAGCTGGTGAAGGCGGATAACCCGATTGACGAACTGCGCGTGTTTGACCTGCGTGAAAGCATGGCCAATGGCGGTGGTCCAGCCTGTTTACGTCTGCGCGTGGTCTTGACTCAGGACGAAATGCAGGCGGTTAACCCGGCGGTCATGATGAACGATACGCTCTTTACGCGCCTGAATGACTGGGTCGATCGCTACTATCGCGACCGTCTAACGCAGGCCGATCTGGTTGACCCGCAGCTTCTGCGCGAAGGTCGCGAGGCGCTGGACGCGTTGTCGACAATCCTGCAGCTGGGATCGGTTTATCCGTTCCAGCGCTAAAGGAGTGGGTATGGAAAATTTACTGGCGCTGACCCTGGCCGATGAAACGCCGGAACAGAAAGAGGGGGATGGCCCCTCATTTCGCTGGCGGTGGCTGGGGCGCGGGGTGCTTGAGCTGACGCCGACCGCAAAGAGCGATCTCTCGCTGCTGCTTTCAACGGGCATTCACGGGAATGAAACGGCGCCCGTTGAGATTGTCGATCTGCTGCTGCGCGCGCTGTATCGCAATGAAATTGCCCTGAAGTGCCGCGTGCTGGTGGTGCTCGGCAATCCCCCTGCGCTGGCGCAAAATAAACGGTATCTGGTGAGCGACATTAACCGCATGTTCGGCGGGCGCTGGTCGCAGTTTCCGCAGAGTGACGAAACGGCGCGGGCGGCGTGGCTGGAGAACGTGGTGACCGCGTTCTTTGCCGCTGCGGGTCCCGTGCGCTGGCATCTGGATCTGCATACGGCCATCCGCGCGTCCTACCATGTCCGCTTCGGCGTGCTGCCGCAGCGCAATCAGCCGTGGGAGGAAGGTTTTCTGAGCTGGCTGGGAGATGCCGGGCTGGAGGCGCTGGTGTTTCACCAGTCGCCGGGCGGAACCTTTACGCACTTCACCTGTGAGCACTTTGGTGCGTTGTCCTGTACGCTGGAGCTGGGGAAAGCGCTGCCGTTTGGGGAAAACGATCTCACCCGCTTTGCGCCAACGCATCTCGCCCTGCGGGCGCTGCTGGGCGGGTCGGCTCCCGAGCCTACGCATCAGACCGTTGAGCGTTACCGGGTCGTACAGCAGATCACGCGCCGCAGCGATGCCTTCCTGCTCCACATGGCCGCACACACCCTCAACTTCACCCCGTTCCGCAAAGGGGCGCTGCTGGCCGAGGATGGGGAGGAACGTTACGAGGTGCAGAAAACCACCGAGTATGTTTTATTCCCTAACCCAACCGTCGCGTTTGGCCTGCGGGCCGGGCTGATGCTGGAAAAAATATCCTGAACCTTTCCCCTCTCATCATCCGGGAGGGGAAGTTAAATACCGTTTCTTAGCAATTAAAGCGCGTGAACGTGTTTTGCAGAATATTCCTGGTGAATTGCTTTATTATTCACCTTCACTCCGTTATACTTCTGCTAAATCGCTTTAAAATCATCGTATTGAATATTTTTGGTTGCAACTCTCCACGCTTTATCCTTATTTCCTCCACATTTGGCGAAAATTTGTTTTTTACACTTTCATTGTTTTACTGTTGCTCTGACTAATTGACGATAAACCCCGTAAAGTTAATCTCGTCAACACGGCATAGCGCCGAAGAATAACTGAAAGAAAGGAAATAAATTATGCGTAAGTTTACTGCACTGTTTGTTGCTTCTACCCTGGCTCTGGGCGCTACCAGCATGGCGTTCGCCGCAGATACTGCGACCACCACCGCTGCCGCGCCTGCTGAAGGCAAAATGATGATGCATCATAAAGGCCCGGGTATGCACAACGAGATGATGATGTTTAAGGATCTCAACCTGACGGATGCACAGAAACAGCAGATCCGCGATATCCGGAAAAGCGAACGCGACCAGATGAAACGTCCGCCGCTGGAAGAGCGTCGTGCCATGCATGACATCATCGCCAGCGACAGCTTCGACAAGGCGAAAGCCGAAGCGCAGATCGACAAAATGGCCGAGCAGCACAAAGCCCGCATGCTGGCTCACCTGGAAACCCAGAACAAGATCTACAACATTCTGACCCCGGAACAGAAAAAACAATTTAATGCGAATTTTGAGAAGCGTCTGACAGAACGTCCGGCGATGGAAGGTAAAATGCCAGCACCAACCGAATAATCGGTTCACTCTCTTAAGACCGCCGGGATCCTGTCCACAAAAGCGCAATCGCTGTGGACAGGACCGGCGGTTTTTCTTTCCTGCCCTCTTGTCTGCCGCCGCCAGCGCGGTATGCTCCTGTAGTCGCATCAGAGAATGTTTGTAGAGTCATGGCGTTAGAATTTTTATTAACGTTCCGCTAAGGCCTGCCCGCTCTGCTGCCGATACTGTGTTGTGAATACCTAACGATAACAAACAAGACAGCAACGATAGCAATATCCTTGCCCTGGCACGGGTTGTGCCATTCAGGAGTGGTGATGGAGTTCTTTGATATCCGTAAGATGCCGGTCAGCCTCTGGCGCAATGGTGCGGGTGAAACGCGTGAGATTTGTTGTTTCCCTCCCGCAACGCGCGATTTTCACTGGCGCGCCAGTATCGCGACTATCGCCAGCAACGGCGAATTTTCCTCTTTTCCCGGCGTCGATCGGGTAATTACCTTGTTGGAAGGCGGGGAGGTGACGCTGGATGCGGGCCAGGCGTTCTTCCATACCCTGAAGCACCATCAGCCCTACAGCTTTGCCGGCGACCTGCCGGTGAAAGCGCTGCTGTCCGATGGGCGGATGGCGATGGACTTCAACATCATGACCCGTCGCGACTGCTGCCGGGCGAAGGTGCGCGTGGCTGACCGTACCTTTACCACCTTTGGCACACGCGGGGGCGTGGTGTTTGTGTTAAGCGGGGCGTGGCAGCTGGGTGATAAATTGCTGACGGCCGATCAGGGCGCCAGCTGGGAGGAGGGTACCCATACGCTGCGTCTGCTGGAGGCTCAGGGTACCTTATTGTTCAGCGAAATCACGTGGCTGCCAGGCCATTGAGCTCAATGATTTCAAACTTACCGGCCAGCACAGGTTTACAGAGAATTTTGTAGCCATCGTGGTCAAATCCGGCGGGCGTGCGCAGCAGGGTTGCCGCGTCGTTGATATCGTCGACAGCGCCCAGCCAGAGCCAGTTATTGACGATGTGATATTGGGTCATCGCGTCACCCACTTCTTTTAGCGCAACGGCGCTTTCCCAGGGCCAGCACTTCACGCTGATGGCCGCCAGACCGGCGAGGAGCCGGGCGTGGTGCGCCTCAACGCTCTCTTTCCCACAGCAGGCACCGGCACAGCGCTTCAGCGCGGATCGGAAACAGGCGCGTCCGCGCGTGGTCGCCTCCAGGCCCAAAAGGCTGTAGCAAAGCTGGAGCTCGTCCGCGAGCGTCTGCAGCGCCTGGAGTGCGGCTCTTTTATTGGCGAACAGCCCATAGAGATTCGGGGCATGAGAAAAATCGACGTCGCGCGCGTAGACGACCTGCGGCTTGCCCTCGTTGATCTGCAGGGAGCAGAGCTGACGGTTGCGGCGCAGGCGCTTGTTGAACAGCGGCTGTTGTTCTTTTATCAACCGCGCCTCCAGCAACAGCGCGCCCATTTCTCCCGCCGTCTGGAACCAGGTAATGCGTCGCGACTGGCGCAGCATGGCGGCCTCGTCCGGGGTACGCAGATGGGATAATACCCGACTGCGAATGTTAACGCTCTTGCCGATGTAAAGCGGCAGCGTGTCGCTTTCACCGTGAAAGATATACACGCCCGGCTGTTTAGGCAATGCTTCAAGCCAGGGGCGAAGGTGCTCGGGATATTCGTAGATAGCCGCCGCTTCAAACTCAAGACGCGGGGCGGATTGACGCCTGCTCACATACTGCTCCATATACTGTTCAGGCATACAGTGTAGCAGAGAGGGTTTGGTTAAAAAAGAGCCGGGTGGCGGCGACGCCTTACCCGGCCTACAAAACGGGGTTACCGTTTTGCGTTTATTTCCAGAAGTCGTCAAACACCGTAATTGGCGTGTGGCGCTTGTGCTCGGTTTTCAGATACCAGCCTTCGATGATCTTTGCGGTGCCTTCATCCAGCTTTTTGCCTTCCAGATAATCATCAATGTTGTCGTAGGTGACGCCAAGAGCCGCTTCATCCGGCAGGGAAGGGCGATCGTCTTCAAGGTCCGCTGTCGGCGCTTTCTTATACAGATGCTCAGGACAGCCCAGCGCGGCAAGCAGCTGCTTACCCTGACGCTTGTTCAGGCGGAAGATCGGGTTAATGTCGGTGCCGCCGTCGCCGTACTTGGTGAAGAAGCCGGTGATCGCTTCGGCCGCATGGTCGGTGCCGACCACGACGCCTTTGGTCATCCCGGCAATGCTGTACTGCGCTTTCATGCGCTCGCGGGCTTTCTCGTTGCCGCGAACAAAATCGCTTAACTCAATGCCCGCTTCGCGAAGCGCCTGCTCGCTTGCCAGGACGGAGCCTTTAATATTGACGGTCAGCACGCGGTCAGGCTGAATAAAGGCGATTGCATCCTGGCAATCCTGCTCGTCCGCCTGTACGCCATATGGTAGACGCACGGCGATAAATTGCAGGGTTTCATCTCCCGTCTCCTCGCGCAGCTCTGAAATTGCCATCTGGCAGAGCTTACCGGTCAGCGTTGAATCCTGGCCGCCGCTGATGCCCAGCACCAGAGATTTCAGGAAAGAGTTCTTCTTTAAATACGCTTTTAAAAAATCCACGCTGCGGCGGATCTCTTCATTTGCATCTACCGCAGGCTTCGCGCCCAGCGCCTGGATAATCTCTTGTTGCAGAGTCATCACGCTCTCCATAAACAGAATGTGTTAACTGTTAAAACTAACCCTTTGGACGTAAAACGACAAGGATCACAGTTTCGAGTGCGCTAATTTACGCCGTTTTAGCAGGTTATCGTTGTTTTATTAGAATTTTCCGAAATTCGTCTGGCGTAACGCACAAAGTTGAACAATAGTACTTTTTATCCCATGCTTAGATAACACGCTGATAAACAAGAGGACGGAATATGAACAAGAACGTAGCAGGAATTCTTAGCGCAGCGGCGGTACTGACTATGCTGGCAGGGTGTACGGCTTACGATCGCACCAAGGATCAGTTTACGCAGCCCGTAGTAAAAGATGTCAAAAAAGGGATGACCCGTTCGCAGGTCGCTGCGATTGCCGGTAAACCTTCTTCCGAAGTCACCATGATTCATGCGAAAGGCACCTGCCAGACCTACATCCTGGGTCAACGTGATGGTAAGGCAGAAACCTACTTTGTCGCCCTGGATGATACCGGTCATGTGATCAACTCCGGCTATCAGACCTGTGCTGAATACGATACTGACCCGCAGGCACCTAAGGCGTAGTCACCCTGCTCGCCTGAGGATGTTAACAAACCGGCCCTGAGGCCGGTTTTTTTATGCATCGGAAAATCTTATTTCTTTTCGCGAATTATTTGCCCGAAATGTGAGGGTAGTCAACAAGCCAGGTCAATGAGAGACAATTTGAGTCTGTTCAGAATTATCCCCTGTCTGTACCATTGCGTATACTCACTCCAACGATAAACAACAGTACGCAAACTACCTGTCTGCCGGGACAGCGAGTCGAGTGAGAACGCGACGGCAGGTAGTCATACAAGAGGGAAATTACGATGGAAAAGAAACATATCTACCTGTTCTGCTCAGCGGGCATGTCAACCTCGCTTCTGGTGTCAAAGATGCGTGCGCAGGCTGAAAAGTATGAAGTCCCTGTGGTGATCGAAGCGTTCCCGGAAACGCTGGCGGGCGAAAAAGGTCAGACAGCCGATGTTGTTTTACTGGGACCGCAAATTGCCTATATGTTGCCCGAAATTCAACGACTGTTACCCAATAAACCGGTCGAAGTGATCGACTCGGGGCTGTACGGCAAGATTGATGGTTTAGGTGTTCTTAAAGCTGCTGTGGCAGCGATTAAAAAAGCTGCTAATTAATTTTTATTTTTCCCGTCAAAGAGTTATTTCACACACAATACGCCGTAACATGCGTTACGGCATTTAAGGGTATTTTCCTATGAGTAAAGTCATCGCTTCACTTGAAAAGGTACTCCTTCCTTTTGCTGTTAAAATAGGAAAGCAGCCTCACGTTAATGCCATCAAAAACGGCTTTATTAAATTAATGCCGTTGACGCTGGCCGGGGCCATGTTCGTTTTAATTAACAACGTTTTTCTGAGCTTTGGTGAAGGTTCCTTCTTTTATTCATTAGGAATTCGGTTAGACGCTTCCACAATTGAAACCCTTAATGGTTTTAAAGCCATCGGCGGCAACGTCTATAACGGTACGTTGGGGATTATGTCGCTGATGGCGCCTTTCTTTATTGGGATGGCGCTGGCAGAAGAGCGTAAGGTGGACCCACTGGCCGCCGGGTTATTATCCGTCGCCGCCTTTATGACAGTGACCCCGTACAGCGTCGGTGAAGCCTATGCTGTGGGCGCCAACTGGTTGGGTGGGGCTAACATCATCTCCGGTATTGTTATCGGCCTGGTGGTGGCAGAGATGTTCACCTTTATTATCCGTCGCAACTGGGTGATCCGCCTGCCGGATAGCGTACCGGCCTCCGTTTCCCGTTCATTTTCCGCGTTGATTCCAGGCTTCATTATTCTCTCTATTATGGGGATTATCGCCTGGGCGCTCTCTCACTGGGGCACGAACTTCCACCAGATCATCATGGACTCTATCTCTACGCCGCTGGCGTCTATGGGTGGCGTGGTCGGTTGGGCGTACGTGATTTTTACCTCTCTGCTGTGGTTCTTTGGCGTGCATGGTTCACTGGCACTGGCCGCGCTGGACAGCGGAATTATGACCCCGTGGGCACTGGAAAACGTTGCACTTTATCAGCAGTACGGCTCCGTTGATGCGGCGCTGGCAGCGGGTAAAACTTTCCATGTGTGGGCGAAGCCGATGCTTGACTCCTATATCTTCCTGGGCGGTACCGGGGCAACCTTGGGTCTGATCATCGCGGTCTTTATTGTCTCTCGTCGCGCAGACTACCGTCAGGTCGCGAAGCTGGCGCTGCCATCAGGCATCTTCCAGATTAACGAACCGATTCTGTTCGGTCTGCCAATCATCATGAACCCGGTCATGTTCATTCCGTTCATCCTGGTTCAGCCGCTGCTGGCCGCTATCACCCTGACGGCGTACTACATGGGCATCATTCCACCGGTCACCAACATTGCACCGTGGACCATGCCAGCGGGTCTGGGCGCCTTCTTCAACACCAACGGCAGCGTTGCAGCCTTCCTGCTGGCGATATTTAACCTCGGGATTGCCACCCTGCTGTACATGCCGTTCGTGGCGATTGCGAACAAAGCCGCCACCATCATTGATGAAGAAGAGAGCGAAGAGGATATCGCCCTCTCACTGAAATTCTAAGATTGACGGCGCGGGGAAACCCGCGCCAGCCATAAGGAGCTTAAAGATGTTAGATTTGGATAATATTGTCGCAGACGAAGCCGTCGAGAACGATCTCGAAGAAGTGGTGATGGGGCTTATCATCAACTCCGGGCAGGCCCGTAGCCTGGCCTACGCCGCGCTGAAGCAGGCCAAGCAGGGGGATTTCGCCGCGGCGAAAACCATGATGGAACAGTCCCGCACGGCGCTGAACGAAGCGCACCTGGTGCAGACAAAGCTGATTGAAAGCGATCAGGGCGAAGGGAAGATGAAGGTCAGCCTGGTGCTGGTCCACGCGCAGGATCACCTGATGACCTCGATGCTGGCACGCGAGCTGGTGGCGGAGCTCATTGAGCTTCACGAGAAGATGCAGTAAGTCAGACTGAGTAGCAGGAGGTCAGCACGATGGAAATTAAAACCGCACTTGAACAGCAGCTGTTTAATGGCAAAAATTTTCACGTGGTTATCTACAACAAAACGGAGAGCGCCAGCGGTCTGCATCAGCATGACTACTACGAGTTCACGATTGTTCTGACCGGCCGCTACTACCAGGAGATCAACGGTAAGCGCGTTCTGCTTGAACGAGGGGATTTTGTCTTCCTGCCGATGGGATCTTATCACCAGAGCTTTTACGAATTTGGTGCCACCCGCATTCTGAATGTGGGCGTCAGCAGACGTTTCTTCGAGAAGCACTATCTGCCGCTGGTGCCGTTCTGCTTTGTGGCCTCCCAGGTTTATCGCGTCAAAAACGAGTTCATGACCTGGATTGAAACGGTTATCGCCTCGCTTAACTTCCGCGACAATGAATTTGATGAGTTTATTGAAACGGTGACCTTCTACGTGATGAACAGGCTGCGCCATCATCGTGAAGAGCAGCAGGTGACGGATGATATTCCGCAATGGCTGCGCAGCACCGTTGAGCTGATGCACGATAAAAGCCAGTTCAGCGAAAATGCGCTGGAAAATATGGTCTCTCTGTCGGGCAAATCCCAGGAATATCTGACCCGCGCGACGCAGCGTTATTACCGTAAAACGCCCGTGCAAATTATTAATGAAATCCGCATTAATTTTGCTAAAAAACAGCTGGAAATTACCAACTATTCTGTCACCGATATTGCATACGAGTCAGGATACAGCAGCCCCAGCCTGTTTATTAAAACCTTTAAGAAATTGACGTCATTCACACCGAACAGTTACCGGAAAAATTTGACGGTAATTAATTAACTGTCGGCGGATTACCCGCCACGAATATTGCTTTAATGGCTTGCCCAAATAGCGGGAAGAGCACGCTATACCTTGCAGGCGATTAACCTGATACGCTAAGGGAGATATTATGCAGAAGAAATTAAAAGTCGTAACCATTGGTGGCGGCAGCAGCTATACCCCGGAATTACTCGAAGGTTTCCTGAAACGTTATCATGAATTACCGGTCAGCGAATTATGGCTGGTAGACGTTGAGGAAGGTCAGGAGAAGCTGAATATTATTTTCGACCTGTGCAAGCGCATGGTGGAAAAAGCGGGCGTGCCTCTGACCGTGCATAAAACCCTCGATCGTCGTCTGGCGCTGAAAGATGCGGATTTTGTCACCACCCAGCTGCGCGTCGGCCAGCTGAAAGCGCGTGAGCTGGACGAGCGTATTCCCCTGAGCCACGGGTATCTGGGGCAGGAGACCAACGGCGCGGGCGGTCTGTTTAAAGGCCTGCGCACCATCCCGGTGATTTTCGACATCGTCAAAGACGTGCAGGAGATCTGCCCGAACGCGTGGGTCATTAACTTCACCAACCCGGCCGGCATGGTCACTGAAGCGGTCTATCGTCATACGAACTTCAAACGCTTTATCGGCGTCTGTAATATTCCGATCGGCATGAAGATGTTCATCCGCGACGTGCTGGCGCTGACCGACAACGACGATCTCTCCATCGATCTGTTCGGCCTGAACCACATGGTGTTTATTAAAGATGTCATCGTGAACGGGGAATCGCGCTTTGCCGAGCTCCTCGACGGCGTGGCCTCCGGTCGTCTGACGGCGGCATCGGTGAAAAACATCTTTGACCTGCCGTTCAGCGAAGGGCTGATCCGCTCGTTGAATCTGCTGCCTTGCTCGTACCTGCTTTACTACTTCAAGCAGAAAGAGATGCTGGCCATTGAAATGGGCGAGTATTATAAGGGCGGCGCGCGTGCGCAGATCGTTCAGAAGGTCGAAAAGCAGCTGTTCGATTTGTATAAAGACCCGAACCTGAACGTCAAACCGAAAGAGCTGGAGCAGCGCGGCGGGGCCTACTACTCCGATGCGGCGTGTGAAGTGATCAACGCCATCTACAACGACAAGCAGGCTGAGCACTATGTCAACGTCCCGCATCACGGCCATGTCGACAATATTCCGGCTGACTGGGCCGTTGAAATGACCTGCATCCTGGGGCGCGAGGGGGCTAAACCGCATCCCCGTATCACCCACTTCGATGACAAGGTCATGGGGCTGATTCATACCATCAAAGGCTTTGAAGTGGCAGCAAGCAACGCGGCGCTGAGCGGGGAACTCAACGACGTGCTGCTGGCCCTGAACCTCAGCCCGCTGGTGCATTCTGACCGCGACGCGGAGCAGCTGGCCAGCGAGATGATCCTGGCGCATGAAAAGTGGTTGCCGAACTTTGCTGCCACGATCGAGAAGCTGAAGTTCAAACAGCAATAAGAGGACGCACAATGGAAAACCTGCTGATCGTTAATGCTGATGATTTTGGCCTCTCGAAAGGCCAGAACTACGGCATTATTGAAGCCTGTCGCCGGGGGGTTGTGACCTCTACAACAGCGCTGGTTAACGCTGAGGCGGTTGAACACGCGGCGCAGCTGAGCCGCGAGGTGCCGGAGCTGGGCGTCGGCATGCATTTTGTGCTGACGCTCGGGATGCCGCTTTCGCCAATGCCGGGCCTGACGCGCGACGGCCAGCTGGGTAAATGGATTTGGGAACGGGCGGAGCAGGGTGCTCTGCCGCTCGAAGAGATTGCCCGCGAGCTGGAGTGCCAGTTCAACCGCTTCGTTGATGTGTTTGGTAAAGCGCCGACGCACATCGACAGCCATCACCACGTGCATATGATCCCGGCAATTTTCCCTGTTGTCGCCGGGTTTGCGCAGCGCAAAGGCGTGGCGATGCGCGTGGATCGCGAGGTGCACGGATTGCCGGACTGCGCTGTTACATCCACTGAGGGGTTCAGCAGCGCGTTTTACGGAGAAGAGATCAGCGAAGCGCTGTTCCTGAAGGTGCTGGATGATTCCGCTGCCCGCGGTGAAACCTCGGTGGAAGTGATGGCGCATCCTGCCTTTGTCGATAACACCGTGCGTAAAAGTGCCTACTGCTGGCCGCGGCTGGCGGAGCTGGACGTGCTGACGTCGGCCTCGCTGAAATACGCGATTGCCGAACGCGGGTATCGGTTGGGGACGTTCAGGGAGCTGTAAGAGTTGCCGGGTGGCGGCTTCGCCTTACCCGGCCTACGAACGACCTGCTAACTCTTGTAGGCCCGGTAAGGCGAAGCCGCTACCGGGCTTTTTTTACGCCGGAATCTGATCGACCTTGCTGCTTCGCGACCAGACGCGGTGCGCGGCGAGCAAATCAAACAGCTTCGTCATGAAGGCATCGTCAACGCTATCGCCCTCGACAATGCCGTCCTCACCCTGATCGGCCACCTTCAGCTGCGCTTTAAACTGTCGCGCATCGCCGGACAGCGCGATCGGTTTCAGGTGCTTATAGGCTTCCAGCAGATAATAGACGGCGTCGCCGTTGGTCAGCAGACTGGCAAGATCTCCGCCCGGCACAATCACCGCATCGACGGTGAGCGATGGCGCACCGGCAAAGGTCGCCGCGACCGGCAGCACAGAACCATCGTCGGCCGTCACCTCACCCATGCGGGAATAGAGCAGTTTGGCATGCACGCCCTGGGTTTTTAGCGCCTGCATGATCCCCAGCACGTCGCTGGCGCGGGTTTTGTCGTTCAGCAGAATGGCAACCACGCGGCCTTTAATCGAGCCGCCCGGCACCGCATACAGGCTCAGCGACGGATCTTTCTTCACGCCGTTAACCTCTTTCGGCGGAGCGAGGTTACGCTGCTCGTCGGTCAGCGTAATGCCCAGGTTATCCGCAACGCTCTGGGCAAGCTGAACATCAATATGCGCCAGCTGATCGACCACGCGCTCGCGGATGTAGGTGCGCACCACTTTACTCAGCTCAAAGCTGAAGCCGCCGATGATGTGCTGTTGCTCAATCGGCGTCTGGCTGTTCCAGAACAGGCGAGGGTGGGCGTAATACTCGCCGAACGAGGGGCTGCGCTCGCGAATTTTATTGCCATCGATACGCTCCTGATAGGATTCGAATCCACCGCGTTTCGGTCCGGGAGGCGTTTCACGCGGCCAGTTATCGTTGATGGAGTTCGGCTCATAGTTCGCCGGGTTGGTATCAATATCCTGACGGTGCATCCCGTCGCGCTGGAAGTTGTGGTACGGGCAGGTTGGGCGGTTGATCGGAATTTCGTGGAAGTTCGGCCCGCCAAGACGGCTGATCTGCGTATCGGTATAGGAGAACAGGCGTCCCTGCAGGAGCGGATCGTTGGTGAAGTCCAGCCCCGGCACGATATGCCCCGGGTGGAACGCGGCCTGCTCGTTTTCGGCAAAGAAGTTATCCGGGTTGCGGTTGAGCACCATTTTACCCACCAGCTGCACCGGCACCAGCTCTTCCGGGATTAGCTTCGTCGGGTCCAGAAGGTCGAAATCGAACTTAAATTCGTCCTCTTCCGGGATGAGCTGCAGGCCCAGCTCGTATTCCGGGAAGTCGCCCGCTTCAATGGATTCCCAGAGCTCGCGGCGATGGAAGTCCGGATCGCGCCCGGTCAGCTTCTGCGCCTCGTCCCACACCAGCGAGGCTTTACCCGCCACCGGCTTCCAGTGGAAACGGACAAACATGGCTTTCCCCTCGGCGTTGATCATTCGGAAGGTATGGATGCCAAACCCCTCCATGGTGCGGTAGCTGCGGGGGATCCCGCGGTCTGACATCGCCCACATCACGTTGTGTAAGGTTTCAGGCTGCAGGGAGACATAGTCCCAGAAGGTGTCGTGCGCACTTTGTCCCTGCGGTATGGCCCAGTGGGGCTCCGGTTTTACCGCATGGACAAAGTCAGGAAATTTATGCGCGTCCTGAATGAAAAACACCGGCGTGTTATTGCCGACCAGATCGAAAATCCCCTCTTCGGTATAAAACTTGGTGGCAAAGCCGCGGATATCCCGGACGGTGTCTGCCGAACCTGCGCCGCCCTGTACGGTGGAGAAACGCACAAATACCGGGGTAATTTTATCCGGGTCGGAGAGGAAGTCCGCTTTGGTGATCGCCTTCAGGCTCTTGTAGGGCTGAAAATAGCCGTGCGCAGCGGAACCGCGTGCGTGGACGATGCGTTCCGGTATCCGCTCGTGGTCAAAATGGGTGATTTTTTCCCGCAGAATGAAGTCTTCCAGCAGGGTTGGCCCGCGCGAGCCTGCGCGAAGTGAGTTCTGATCGTCAGCGATGCGCACGCCCTGATTGGTGGTGAGCGCAAAACCTTCGCCGCCTTTACGGTGTGGCTCAAGCGATTTCAGCTTCTCGTTTCCCGTATCCGGGGATTTCATGCTTCCCGGTGCGGTAGGCTGTTCGCCTGGTGCGGAAGGGCCCGGGGAGGGGCGGTGAGAGCCGTCAGAAGGGGCGAGAGAGTCCATGCCCGGTTGAGATTCTTCAGTGCCATGAATGGGTGATTGATGTGTTTTATCTTTGTTCGACATTGCACGCTTCTCCTTTATTCATTGCTAAAAACCCTATTAAGGATAGAACAATGTCGTGAGATGGCTCGCGAACTAAGAGTTTTCACATGCCATCATTAACGAAAGGAGCCATCTCACCCACTCGGAGCGCGACGGAAGGCAGCAGGATCGGCTATGATAGAATTTTCCTGCTTCAAGAATTTGCTTTAGTGAATCCGTCGCTTATGAAACCTCTTCGTCAACAAAACCGCCAGGTTATTAGCTATGTGCCCCGCGTTGAGCCCGCGCCGCCAGACCATGCCCTGAAAGTGGAGGGTTTTCGCGATGTGTGGCAGTTACGGGGGAAATACGTGGCCTTTGTGCTGATCGGCGAGCATTTCCGTCGCTCTCCCACCTTTACGGTGCCGGAGTCCGCACAGCGGTGGGCGATACAGATCCGCCAGGATGAAGAGGTTGAAGAATAACAGCCATAAAAAAACCGCCTGTTGGCGGTTTTTTTATTTCTACAGCGATTAACGATGCGCCAGTTCGGCGTCGTCTTCACTTTCCAGAATCGCTTTGTCGGTCTGCTTCAGCCACTGGCTGGTCAGCGTACCGGCGGTCATGGAGCCGCTGACGTTCAGCGCGGTACGGCCCATGTCGATCAGCGGCTCAACGGAGATCAGCAGGGCAACCAGCGTCACGGGCAGACCCAGCGCAGGCAGCACAATCAGCGCGGCGAAGGTTGCGCCGCCGCCAACGCCCGCAACGCCTGCGGAGCTTACGGTAACAATCCCGACCAGCGTGGCGATCCAGACTGGATCCAGCGGGTTAATGCCGACTGTAGGAGCAACCATTACCGCCAGCATCGCCGGGTACAGACCCGCACAGCCGTTCTGACCAATGGTGGCACCAAAGGAGGCAGAGAAGCTGGCGATGGATTCAGGCACGCCCAGACGACGAGTCTGTGCTTCAACGTTCAGCGGAATAGACGCGGCGCTGGAACGGCTGGTGAAGGCAAAGGTCAGTACCGGCCAGACCTTACGGAAGTATTTCAGCGGGCTGACGCCGTTCACGCCCAGCAGGATGCCGTGTACCACGAACATAATGCCAAGGCCCAGGTAAGAGGCGACAACGAAGCTGCCCAGCTTAATGATGTCCTGCAGGTTAGAGCCGGCAACCACTTTGGTCATCAGCGCCAGCACGCCGTAAGGGGTGAGCTGCATGACCAGACGAACCAGCTTCATCACCCAGCTTTGCAGGGTATCAATCGCGGTCAGCACGCGTTCGCCTTTTGGCGCATCGTCTTTCAGCAGCTTCAGCGCCGCCACGCCCAGGAACGCGGCGAAAATCACCACGCTGATGATGGAGGTTGGGCTCGCACCGGTCAGGTCAGCAAACGGGTTCTTCGGAATGAAGGAGAGCACCATCTGCGGCACGGTCAGGTCAGCCACTTTACCGACGTAGTTGGTCTGAATCGCAGTCAGACGCGCCGTTTCAGCGGTACCCTGAACCAGACCTTCTGCAGTCAGGCCAAACAGGTTAGTGACCAGCACACCCACCAGCGCGGCAATCAGGGTGGTAAACAGCAGCGTGCCGATGGTCAGGAAACTGATTTTTCCCAACTGGGTCGCGTTATGCAGGCGGGCAACGGCGCTCAGAATAGAGGCGAACACCAGCGGCATAACGATCATCTGCAGCAGCTGAACATAGCCGTTACCGACAATGTTGAACCACTGAATGGAATCTTTCAGTACTGGATTATCGGAGCCATAAATAGCCTGTAATGCCAGACCAAATACGACACCCATGGCCAGACCAACCAGCACCTTTTTCGCCAGGCTCCACTGTTTATGGCGCGCCTGCGCGAGAAGCAATAGCAATACAACGAACACAACGACGTTCGCGATGAGTGGAAAATTCATCCCCGTTCTCCTGATTTATTATCGGGTCGGTTTTTACCGATCCTGTTGGCGGAAGGTTAGCAGAAGTGTGATGTCGCGCTTATATCCAAATGGAATGGGTTATGACAAATGGGATAGTTTTGTTGGTTTACTGTTCAATCTGGTGATGAATAAAGCGATTGAACTGAAATTGTAGCGAATTAATCATCTGGGAAGACCAGCGGACTGCACTGTTTTCGGGCAACGTTTGCGGCATCCAGACGGCGTAAGCAAACAGCGCCATGCACAAGACGCGCTCAAGCTGGTTCCCTTTCTGCGGTGCCAGGATAGGAAAACGGAAGCGCCAGCGGCAGGGCCACAGCAGCGGTACGCCCGCAGGCGTCAGCATATCGGCCAGAATATGGCTCAGATAGCCCAGCACCATCCCCTGAATGGCATCACCGGGGACGATCCAGCTTTCGGGCACTTTTAAATAGAAAAGCGTCAGCAGGCCAAACACGGCCAGCAGGCTGTGCGTAAACCCCCGGTGGCCGAACGCGCGGGCGATGGGTTTTGACACCCACTTCAGGCGCTGACCGAGGAAGGACTTGGGATGGTCAATATCGGGCAGCAGACAGGTCAAAACGGCGGAAGGGACGATATGCCACCAGTCCCCCTGTGCCAGCACGGGGGTGAGTTCAGCGTTTTTGGCAAATACTGCGCACGCGATAGAAAAAAGCAGGTGGCCTTCCGCCGTCATGATAAAACCCATAAAACTGTCAATTCATACAGTATAGGGTTTTTATACAGTAGGCGGAAGAGGTGACGGTGTAACTGTTTGTCACAAACTGCAGTAGGGTCTTAACCGCCCCGCAGGTGATGCGCCGTGAGTTCTGCCAGTGAAATCAGCTTCACATCGGCAAGGGCAAACCGGGGATCGTGGCGGCCTTCTTCCGCAGGCACCACAATGGAGCGCATCCGCGCGGCTTTAGACGCTATCATGCCGTTAACGGAATCTTCCAGCGCAACGCAGTTGAGGGGATCCACGCCGAGCTTAGCGGCACAGTCGAGATAGACCTGCGGGTGCGGCTTGCTGTAAGGCAATTTCTCAGCGGACGCCAGCGCGTCGAAACTGTCGCGCAGTTCAAACATGATGAGTACTTTTTCCAGCATATGCAGCGGTGACGCCGAGGCCAGGCCGACCTTGAGCCCCTGGGCTTTACACAGCGCGACGGCCTCACGTACGCCGGGCAGCAGCGGCTTGCTCTCTTCTACCAGCGAAATGGCGCGGCTGATAATGCGCGCGGTCACTTCATCACGACCCGGTCCAGCCCACGGCTGTTGGGCAAACCACAGGTCAACCACCATATCGATGCGCAGGCCCAGCGTATCGGGAAGTTCATTACGGCGGCTGATATCCACGCCCAGGCTGGCCATGACCTCCAGTTCGGCGCGATCCCACAACGGTTCGGAATCGATCAGTAATCCATCCATGTCAAAAATTGCGGCAAGAATTTGGCGCGGTGTCGACATCACAACGTCTCCTTATCCAGGGTGTTCGACAGACGATAAGTGCTAAGCACACTCTGCAATTTAGCATATTGCTTTTAAAGAGCGGGCGAAATTGACGACCAGCAGGTAGACTTAGGCACAAATAACGCGTCTTTATGAAGAGGAACTGATGACGTATCAACAAGCTGGACGCATTGCGGTCTTAAAACGTATTGCTGGCTGGGTGATTTTTATTCCTGCCGTCATTTCTACGCTGATTTCTGTACTCAAATTTATGTACGATCACAGCGAAAAACAGCCGGGTATCAATGCGGTTATGCTTGATTTTGCGCATGTGATGATTGAGATGATGCGTTTTAATACGCCATTCTTGAATGTCTTCTGGTTTAACTCACCGACCCCGGATTTTCAGCATCAGCTGAATATCGGCTTTTGGGTGATCTACGCCCTGATCTTTGTTGCGCTGGCGCTGCAGGCCTCTGGCGCGCGAATGAGCCGTCAGACGCGCTTCTTACGCGAGGGCGTCGAGGACCAGCTCATTCTGGAGCAGGCCAAAGGCCCGGAAGGCATGAGCCGGGAGCAGATTGAATCCCGCATTGTTGTGCCGCGTCACACCATTTTCCTGCAAATTTTCCCGCTCTATATCCTTCCCGTGATCATCATTGTGGCAGGATACTTCTTCTTCTCACTGCTCGGTTTTCTGTAACCGATACGGGTGGCGGCAAAGCCACCCGTTCGCGTCTCAGGCGGCAAGCATGCGCTCAAGCGCCCGCTGGGCGTTAACCAGGTGTTCCCCACCAAAAAGTATGGCGCGGTTCATCAGCGTATAAAGCTGATACACCGGTTGACGATCGAGGAAGCCGGGCGGCAGGGGAGAAACCGACTGATATCCGTCGTATATTTGCGGCGGTTGTTCAGGATGCAGCGGCAGCATGGCAAGATCGCACTCACGGTCGCCCCAGTAGCAGGCCGGGTCGAAGATATAGGGGCCGTTGGGGCCCAGCGCGCAGTTATCGGACCACAAATCACCGTGGAGCAGAGACGCCTGAGGCTGGTGGGAGGCCAGGCGCTGCTGCACGTGCTCGACGATGGCATCAATATTGCCAAACTCCAGCCCTTTCTCGGCGGCAAGCTCAAGCTGCCAGCCAATGCGCTGCTCGGCAAAAAACGTCGACCAGCGACGCTGCCAGGCATTGGGCTGTGGCGTGGTGGAGAGATCGTTGTCAAAATCAAGGCCAAACTGCGGCTGGTCGCTCCACTGATGGAGGCGCGCTAGCTGCTGGCCAAGAATGAAAGCGTTATGGGCATCCAGCGGACGGGCGGGGAGATATTCCATGACCAGAAAACTGTAATCGCGGTCGCTACCGACGGCCAGAACCTGCGGGACCGTCACCGTTTTACTGCGCGACAACAGCTCCAGCTGATCGGCTTCGGCGGTAAATATCGGAAGCAGCTCGCGTTCATCGCATTTTACGAAGAGATCGCGCCCTGCGTAGCGTAAATGCCACGCGGCGTGGATCTCTCCGCCTGGCAGTTCGTTACGCAGTTCAATTTCACCTTCACCCAGCTGCTCACTTAAAAGATGACTGATAGCCTGCCACATGTTGACTCTCCCATGTTGTCTGCCAGATCATAAAGTTAGCGCATTATTGCGGTAAAAAAATACGAACTAACGCACACCTGAGCGGTTTAATTTCATACAGGGCACTTATTGTTCTTTTTTCTGCCAGCTTTCCCAGGTGTCGACGTCAATTTCGGCTGGCTTGTCGGTCACACTTTCCACCAGGCTGGCGGCCAGCGCATGGACCTCTTCTTTATTAAGCGCGCCGATCAGGCCAAATGCCAGAGTGCCTAAATCATGAATATTGCCTTCGTCATCCGTCAGGGTGAGGAGAAAATTAGCCCGGGTAAACGCATTGTTGAGCTCATTCAGCTCGGTAAGCGATGCCTCATGAAGGTTGACGGTTACGACATAACGAGTGATGTCACCACTGCTCATAATTCACCTCATTGTTATCATGGAAGTTTTCTTAGCATAGTCGATAGTTTGCGTTTGGCGACTCGGGGATGACGTTCCCCTTCATGCAGATGAAGGGGAACAGACGTTAATTTCGGGACAGGTAATCGACGATTTTTTGCGTATCGGCCAGCGAACAGAGGCGCGTGCCCTGGTTGATGGTGGCGGCGCTACCCGCCGCCACGCCGTAGCGCGTCATCTCCAGCAGTGACGCACCCTGCGCCAGTTTAAGCGTCATCGCACCCACCATGCTGTCACCCGCGCCAACCGTGCTCTGGCTCTTCATCGGCGGTGGAACAACCTGAACGGACGACGTTTCATCGACGGCCAGTGCCCCCTGCGGACCGAGGGAAACCACCACGCGTCGCGCTTTGCCGCTGCGTACCAGCTCCTGCGCGGCGGTGCGCACATCGTCAGGCTGCGTCAGTTCGCGGTTGACCAGCGCGCTTAGCTCTTTCTGGTTGGGTTTGACCAGCTCAAGATTGCCCGGCACTAAGGCCGCCTGCAGAGCCTCGCCGCTGCTGTCAACGATGCATCGGATACCGCGTTGCTGCGCCGCCTGAATCAGCGCGGTTAATTTTTCCGTGCTGACGCCGGGCGGCAGGCTGCCGCTGACCACCAGCAGCGCGCCGCTTTCTATCGTCAGCACTTTCTCTTCAAGCTGACGAAACTCGTCATCGGTGAGTTTCGCGCCCGGCATGACAAACCGGTACTGCTCGCCGCTGGATTCCACGTGGACATGCAGGTTTTGCCGCGTCCAGTCTTTCGCCTCGACGGTCTCTACGGCCACCTGTTCATCTGCAAGCAGGGAAACCAGGTGTTCACCGGTAGCACCGCCTGCGGGGAAAATGGCCGTGGCTTTGCCGCCTAGGTGGGTAATGGCGCGCGCCACGTTGATACCGCCACCGCCGGGCTCAAAGACCGGGGCGCTACAGCGCAGTTTACCTTCCGGATAAATCTGCGGCGTCAGGGTGGCGGAATCAAGGGAAGGGGAGAGCGTCAGGGTGTAGATAGGAACCATCATTACCTCCTTTTAGCATGGGTTCCTTTTAGTCTGGCACCATTTGTCAGGAAGGCAATGTAAATAACAGTATGATTTTAAATATGAATAGTGAATAAAAGTGAGGCCGGAGACATATAAAATAAAACGCTTTTTGGGATCGTTCTTATTCAAAAAATGAAATAAGAAAACATTGCTATGTTATTTGCGGCTTTTTATAATTTGTTACCTTTCTCTGGACGCCTTGTCATTGATCCTCAAGAAAGATTCCGGGACCGTGTGGTCTCTTTTTTTGTTGTACGGACTCCTTAATAAAATGAAGCTTTTAAAGACAGTGCCCGCTGCACTGATGCTGGCGGGTGGCGTGTTTGCGGCTATGAACGCGACCGCCGATGATTCCGTTTTTACTGTCATGGACGATCCCTCCACCGCGAAAAAACCGTTTGAAGGTAACCTGAACGCGGGGTACCTGGCACAATCCGGTAACACCAAAAGCTCTTCTCTGACGGCGGACAGTACGCTCACCTGGTACGGTAATACCACCGCCTGGTCTCTGTGGGGTAATGCCAGCAATACGTCCGCTAATGACGAACGCTCTTCCGAGAAATATGCGGTAGGCGGACGTAGCCGTTACAACATGACCGACTATGACTACCTGTTTGGTCAGGCAAGCTGGTTAACCGACCGTTACAACGGTTATCGCCAGCGTGACGTGTTCACGGCGGGTTATGGTCGTCAGTTCCTGAACGGTCCGGTACACAGCCTCCGTTTTGAATTCGGTCCCGGTGTGCGTTACGACGAGTACACCAATGGCGATACCAAAACCCAACCGCTCGGTTACGCTTCTGGTACCTATGCCTGGCAGATGACTGATAACACCAAATTTACACAGGGTGTTTCTGTATTTGGTGCCGACGACACGACGCTGAACTCTGAGACGGCGCTCAACGTGGCCATCAACGAACACTTTGGTCTGAAAGTCGCCTACAACGTGACCTGGAACTCTTCACCACCAGAGTCTGCGCCGGATCATACCGACCGCAGAACCACGGTTTCACTGGGTTATAGAATGTAATAAAGACGGGCCGATGATAATGTCGGCCCGTTTATTCTCTCTGATCTTGTGACGTCCCTTCTGATGAGCTCTACTCGCCCCTAACCCCAAATCATCGCCGCCCAACGGAGTAACAGCATTGCGCCGCAGATGGCAATCAGCACCAGCACCATTTTCCAGTGTTTTACGGCAAATCGTTTTGTTGGCATAACCTAATCCTTGTTCGTTGATATCCACAGTCTACCAAACAGGGCCTGAATATGCCCCTTCGCAGGAACGATTGGGTTATGCCAGCGTAGGGGGCGGTTCAGAACCAGTGGAATCGTTCGGCGAGAATCAACAATAAACCTGTGGCGGAAAGGATGTTCAATATCACAACCGTTCTACTGGATACGTTCATGGTATGCACCTTTGGGTTTAAAGACCTGTTCAAGAGTAGCTCTGCATTTCTAAATTGCGAGCGCCGGGAATATGCAACCTGCAAATTCATGCGAAAGTGCCAGCACATCAATCTGCCAGCAGAGGGTGCAATCTCCCTTTTGTTAGTGTTAACATTGCAAGGCTTGCCGTATATCCGGCGTTGTCTGATTTTCCGGCAGGTGAATGATGACGAACCAATTTGACGATTGTTGGTCAGATGGTGTCGTAATCTATTGTCAAATCACGATTATTTTCTTTGTATATGCTCTTATGTGTGGGGCATCACTGCAAATAAGGATATAAAATGCCTGTAATTACTCTTCCTGATGGCAGCCAACGCCATTTCGACCGCGCTGTTAGCCCAATGGATGTTGCCCTGGACATCGGTCCTGGTCTCGCGAAAGCGACCATCGCCGGCCGTGTCAACGGTGAGCTGGTGGATGCCTCCGATCTGATCGAAAACGATGCGACGCTGGCCATCATCACCGCAAAAGATGAAGAAGGTCTGGAGATCATTCGTCACTCCTGCGCGCACCTGTTGGGCCATGCCATCAAACAGCTGTGGCCAAACACCAAAATGGCGATCGGTCCGGTTATCGATAATGGTTTCTACTACGACGTTGACCTTGACCATACCCTGACTCAGGAAGATATCGACGCGCTCGAAAAACGTATGCACGAGCTCGCCGAAACGAACTATGACGTCATCAAGAAGAAAGTCAGCTGGCACGAAGCGCGTGAAACCTTCGTGAAGCGCGGCGAGAGCTATAAAGTCTCGATTCTTGACGAAAACATTTCGCATGATGACAAGCCTGGCTTGTACCATCACGAAGAATACGTCGACATGTGCCGTGGACCGCACGTGCCGAACATGCGCTTCTGTCATCACTTTAAGCTGATGAAGATCGCAGGCGCCTACTGGCGCGGCGACAGCAACAACAAGATGTTGCAGCGTATCTATGGTACCGCATGGGCCGATAAAAAAGCCCTGAACGCTTACCTGCTGCGTCTGGAAGAGGCGGCGAAGCGTGACCACCGTAAAATCGGCAAGCAGCTTGACCTGTACCACATGCAGGAAGAAGCGCCGGGTATGGTGTTCTGGCATAACGACGGCTGGACCATCTTCCGTGAACTGGAAACCTTCGTACGCTCCAAGCTGAAAGAGTACCAGTATCAGGAAGTGAAAGGCCCGTTCATGATGGACCGTGTGCTGTGGGAAAAAACCGGTCACTGGGACAACTACAAGGATGCGATGTTCACCACCTCCTCTGAGAACCGTGAATACTGCATCAAGCCAATGAACTGCCCGGGCCACGTTCAGATCTTCAATCAGGGTCTGAAATCCTACCGTGACCTGCCGCTGCGTATGGCGGAGTTCGGTAGCTGCCACCGTAACGAGCCATCAGGTGCGCTGCACGGTCTGATGCGCGTGCGTGGCTTTACGCAGGATGATGCGCATATCTTCTGTACCGAAGATCAGGTCCGTGACGAAGTTAACGCCTGTATTCGTATGGTCTACGATATGTACAGCACCTTTGGCTTCGAGAAGATCGTGGTCAAACTCTCAACGCGTCCGGAAAAACGTATCGGTAGCGATGAGACCTGGGATCGCGCAGAAGCGGATCTCGCCGTGGCGCTGGAAGAGAACGGCATTCCGTTCGAATACCAACTGGGCGAGGGCGCATTCTACGGTCCGAAAATTGAATTTACCCTGTATGACTGCCTCGATCGCGCATGGCAGTGCGGTACTGTACAGCTGGACTTCTCCCTGCCGCAGCGTTTAAGCGCCTCTTATGTTGGCGAAGACAACGAGCGTCAGGTGCCGGTAATGATTCACCGCGCCATTCTCGGTTCTCTGGAGCGCTTCATCGGCATCCTGACCGAAGAGTTCGCCGGCTTCTTCCCAACTTGGCTTGCGCCGGTGCAGGTGGTGGTGATGAACATTACCGATTCTCAGGCTGATTACGTTAAAGAATTGACGCAGAAACTACAAAATGCGGGCATTCGCGTAAAAGCAGACTTGAGAAATGAGAAGATTGGCTTTAAAATCCGCGAGCACACTTTACGTCGTGTCCCGTATATGTTGGTCTGTGGTGATAAAGAGGTGGAAGCAGGCAAAGTTGCCGTTCGCACCCGCCGTGGTAAAGACCTGGGCAGCCTGGACGTAAGTGAAGTGATTGAGAAGCTGCAACAAGAGATTCGCAGCCGCAGTCTTCAACAACTGGAGGAATAAGGTATTAAAGGCGGAAAACGAGTTCAAACGGCACGTCCGAATCGTATCAATGGCGAGATTCGCGCCCAGGAAGTTCGCTTAACAGGTCTGGAAGGCGAGCAGCTGGGGATTGTGAGTCTGAGAGAAGCAATCGAAAAGGCTGAAGAAGCTGGAGTAGATTTAGTTGAAATCAGCCCTAACGCCGAACCGCCAGTTTGTCGTATCATGGACTACGGCAAGTTCCTTTATGAAAAGAGTAAGTCTTCTAAGGAACAGAAGAAGAAGCAAAAAGTTATCCAGGTTAAGGAAATCAAATTCCGTCCTGGTACCGACGATGGCGATTATCAGGTAAAACTCCGCAGCCTGATTCGCTTTCTGGAAGATGGCGATAAGGCCAAGATCACACTGCGTTTCCGCGGTCGTGAGATGGCCCACCAACAGATCGGTATGGAAGTGCTTAACCGCGTCCGTGACGATCTGAGTGAACTGGCAGTAGTCGAATCCTTCCCTACGAAGATCGAAGGCCGCCAGATGATCATGGTGCTCGCTCCTAAGAAGAAACAGTAAGGCCTTCAAGCAGCAAAATCTGTGGAGCCTTCGGGTTTCATAGGTTTTGTTCGCCTATGTTTCGTTTATTTAACAATGCGAAGTGGAAGTTATTAAAATGCCAAAAATTAAGACCGTACGCGGTGCTGCTAAGCGCTTCAAAAAAACCGGTAAAGGTGGTTTTAAGCACAAGCACGCTAACCTGCGTCACATTCTGACTAAGAAAGCTACCAAGCGTAAACGTCACCTGCGTCCAAAAGCCATGGTTTCTAAAGGCGATCTGGGCCTGGTCATCGCGTGCCTGCCGTACGCATAAGTCGTTTCGTTTAACTTTTTTAACTTAGAATAGATACAGGAGAGCACACATGGCTCGCGTAAAACGTGGTGTAATTGCACGTGCACGTCACAAGAAAATTTTGAAACAAGCTAAAGGCTACTACGGTGCGCGTTCACGCGTATACCGCGTTGCCTTCCAGGCTGTTATCAAAGCAGGTCAGTACGCTTACCGTGACCGTCGTCAGCGTAAGCGTCAGTTCCGTCAACTGTGGATTGCGCGTATCAACGCAGCAGCACGTCAGAACGGTATTTCTTACAGCAAATTCATCAACGGCCTGAAAAAAGCCTCTGTTGAAATCGACCGTAAGATCCTGGCTGACATCGCAGTATTCGACAAAGTAGCGTTCACCGCTCTGGTCGAAAAAGCGAAAGCAGCACTGGCATAAGCCAGTTGAGAGAGGGGGCCTGGCTCCCTCTTTTCATATAACCCTGTAAGAAGATTGACATTTACCCGTGCAGGCTTTTCAATAAGGTCTCAACGGTTTTTACCCAACAAGGTAACGCAAGCATGAATGCTGCTATTTTCCGCTTCTTCTTTTACTTTAGCACCTGACTTCAGGAGGCTAGCGCGTGAAAGATGAAACGAAAAACAGCGCCAGATAAGCCTCCCGATGGAGGCTTTTTTTGTGCCTGAATTTGAGAGAATAACTCCACCAAATCGGTGTCTGCACCGACATAATGAGGAAAATCATGTCACATCTCGCAGAGCTGGTTGCCAGTGCAACAGCCGCCATTAATCAGGCCTCAGATGTTGCCGCGTTAGACAATGTCCGCGTCGAATATCTTGGGAAGAAAGGGCACCTGACCCTTCAAATGACAACCCTGCGTGAGCTGCCGCCAGAAGAGCGCCCGGCAGCGGGGGCGGTGATTAACGAAGCCAAAGAGCAGGTACAGCAGGCGCTGAACGCACGCAAAGCCGAGCTGGAAAGCGCGGTGCTGAATGCGCGTCTGGCCGCAGAGACGATCGACGTTTCTCTGCCGGGTCGCCGCATCGAGAACGGCGGTCTGCACCCGGTTACCCGCACCATCGATCGCATTGAAAGTTTCTTCGGTGAGCTCGGCTTTACCGTGGCGACTGGCCCGGAAATCGAAGATGATTACCACAACTTCGATGCTCTGAACATTCCTGGCCATCATCCGGCACGCGCTGACCACGACACTTTCTGGTTCGACGCGACGCGTCTGCTGCGTACCCAGACCTCCGGCGTTCAGATCCGTACCATGAAGGATCAGGCGCCGCCAATCCGTATTATCGCGCCGGGCCGCGTTTATCGTAACGACTACGATCAGACCCACACCCCAATGTTCCACCAGATGGAAGGTCTGATTGTTGATAAAAACATCAGCTTCACCAACCTGAAAGGCACGCTGCACGATTTCCTGAACAACTTCTTTGAGGAAGATCTGCAGGTTCGTTTCCGTCCGTCCTACTTCCCGTTCACCGAACCGTCTGCGGAAGTTGACGTGATGGGCAAAAACGGCAAATGGCTGGAAGTGCTGGGCTGCGGCATGGTGCATCCAAACGTCCTGCGCAACGTGGGTATCGATCCGGAAGTTTACTCCGGCTTCGCCTTCGGTATGGGCATGGAGCGTCTGACCATGCTGCGCTATGGCGTCACCGACTTACGTGCATTCTTCGAAAACGATCTGCGTTTCCTCAAACAGTTTAAATAAGGGCAGGACAGAACAATGAAATTCAGTGAACTGTGGTTACGCGAGTGGGTGAACACCACGCTGGATAGCGACGCGCTTTCTAACCAGATCACCATGGCAGGTCTGGAAGTGGACGGCGTTGAGCCGGTTTCAGGGGCATTCAACGGCGTGGTCGTCGGCGAAGTGGTAGAGTGCGGTCAGCACCCTAACGCGGACAAACTGCGCGTAACAAAAGTAAACGTAGGCGGTGACCGTCTGCTGGATATCGTCTGCGGTGCGCCAAACTGCCGCCAGGGGCTGAAAGTGGCCGTGGCGACCGTCGGTGCGGTACTGCCGGGCGATTTCAAAATCAAAGCGGCTAAGCTGCGCGGCGAGCCGTCTGAAGGCATGCTGTGTTCCTTCTCGGAGCTGGGTATTTCCGACGATCACAACGGCATCATTGAGCTGCCGCTGGATGCGCCAATCGGCACCGACATCCGCGAATACCTGAAGCTTGATGACAACACCATCGAAATCAGCGTCACGCCAAACCGTGCTGACTGCTTAGGGATCATCGGCGTGGCGCGCGACGTTGCCGTGCTGAACCAGACCGAGCTGAACGCACCGGAGATCGTCCCGGTTGAAGCGACCATCAGTGACGTGCTGCCTATCCAGGTTGACGCTGCGGATGCCTGCCCGCGCTATCTCGGTCGCGTGGTGAAAGACATCAACGTGAAAGCGCCAACCCCGCTGTGGATGAAAGAGAAGCTGCGCCGCTGCGGTATCCGCTCTATCGACGCCGTGGTTGACGTGACTAACTACGTTCTGCTGGAACTGGGCCAGCCAATGCACGCCTTCGATAAAGATCGTATTGAAGGCGGTATTGTGGTGCGCATGGCGAAAGAGGGCGAAACCCTGGTTCTGCTGGACGGCACCGAAGCGAAACTGAACGCCGACACCCTGGTGATTGCTGACCACAGCAAAGCGCTGGCAATGGGCGGTATCTTCGGAGGCGAGCATTCGGGCGTCAACGACGAAACGCAAAACGTTCTGCTGGAGTGCGCGTTCTTCAGCCCGCTTTCCATCACCGGTCGCGCACGCCGTCACGGCCTGCACACCGATGCGTCCCACCGCTACGAGCGCGGCGTGGATCCTGCGCTGCAATACAAAGCGATGGAGCGTGCGACTCGCCTGCTGATCGACATCTGCGGCGGCGAAGCGGGCCCGGTTATCGACGTCACCAACGAAGCCACGCTGCCGAAGCGTGCGACCATCACCCTGCGTCGCAGTAAGCTGGATCGCCTGATTGGGCACCACGTTGCCGACGCGCAGGTGACCGATATTCTGAAGCGTCTGGGTTGCGACGTAACCGAAGGTCAGGACGAGTGGAAAGCCGTTGCGCCGTCATGGCGTTTCGACATGGAAATTGAAGAAGATCTGGTGGAAGAAGTGGCCCGTGTTTATGGCTACAACAACATCCCTGACGAGCCTGTACAGGCCGGTCTGGTGATGGGCACCCACCGTGAAGCCGACCTGTCCCTGAAGCGTGTAAAAACCATGCTGAACGACAAAGGCTATCAGGAAGTGATCACCTACAGCTTTGTTGATCCAAAGCTGCAGCAGCTGATCCACCCGGGTCAGGAAGCGCTGATCCTGCCAAGCCCAATTTCCAGCGAAATGTCCGCGATGCGTCTGTCCCTGTGGACGGGCCTGCTGGGCACTATCGTTTACAACCAGAATCGCCAGCAAAACCGCGTGCGAATTTTCGAAAGCGGTTTGCGCTTTGTACCGGATAATCAGGCAAATTTAGGCATCCGTCAGGATCTCATGCTGGCTGGCGCCATCAGCGGTAACCGTTATGAAGAGCACTGGGACCTGGCAAAAGGCACGGTTGATTTCTACGATATGAAGGGCGATCTGGAAGCGATTCTGGATCTGACCGGTAAATTATCTGAAATTGAATTCCGCGCAGAAGCCATTCCGGCCCTGCATCCAGGCCAGAGCGCCGCCCTCTATTTAGACGGCAAACGCATTGGTTTTATTGGGGTTGTTCACCCTGAGCTGGAGCGTAAACTGGACCTGAATGGCCGTACCATCGTGTTTGAGCTGGAATGGAACCTGGTGGCAGACCGCGTGATTCCTCAGGCTCAGGACGTCTCCCGCTTCCCGGCAAACCGCCGTGATATCGCGGTTGTGGTCGCGGAAAATGTGCCCGCAGCAGATATTTTGGCCGAATGTAAGAAAGTTGGCGTAAATCAGGTAGTTGGCGTAAACTTATTTGACGTGTACCGCGGCAAGGGCGTAGCAGAGGGCTTTAAAAGCCTGGCTATCAGCCTGATCCTTCAGGATACCAGCCGTACACTCGAAGAAGAGGAGATTGCCGCTACCGTCGCCAAATGTGTAGAGGCATTAAAAGAGCGATTCCAGGCATCATTGAGGGATTGAACCTATGGCGCTTACAAAAGCTGAAATGTCAGAATATCTGTTTGATAAGCTTGGGCTTAGCAAACGGGATGCCAAAGAGCTGGTAGAGCTGTTTTTCGAAGAGATCCGTCGTGCTCTGGAAAATGGTGAGCAGGTAAAACTCTCCGGCTTTGGCAATTTTGATTTGCGAGACAAAAACCAACGTCCGGGCCGCAACCCGAAGACGGGGGAAGATATTCCCATTACAGCCCGCCGCGTGGTGACCTTCAGACCCGGCCAGAAGTTAAAAAGCCGTGTCGAAAACGCAACGCCCAAAACAGAGTAATATGAACTAACTAAAAAGGCCGCCCACGCGGCCTTTTTTCTTTGCGCTCTCAGGCAAACCCGCCGTAAAATCAATTACATCTCTCGCTACGAAAACCATAAACATGCTTGATTATGTCCATCTCCAGCACCGTTCCGATCGGCGTCACCTGCTTTTTCTGGTGCTGCTGCTCATTGTCGCCGCAGGCGTTAGCCTCTGCGCCGGTGACCGGTGGATAGGGCCCGAAAGCTGGTGGGGACCTGACGGACAGCTCTTCGTCTGGCAAATTCGTCTGCCGCGTACCGTCGCGGTGATGCTGGTGGGGGCCGCGCTGGCGCTGTGCGGCACCATTATGCAGGCGTTGTTTGAGAATCCTCTGGCGGAGCCCGGGCTGCTCGGCGTGTCTAACGGTGCGGGCGTGGGGCTGATTGCAGCGGTGATGCTGGGCGGAGGAGAACTCTCCGGCTGGAGCATTAGCCTGAGCGCGATCCTTGGCGCATTACTGATAACGCTCATCCTTCTTCGTTTTGCCAGACGGCACTTATCGACCAGCCGTCTGCTGCTTGCCGGCGTGGCGCTGGGGATCATCTGTAGCGCGCTGATGACCTGGGCGGTCTACTTCTCGACCTCTTTTGACCTTCGGCAGCTCATGTACTGGATGATGGGTGGCTTTGGCGGCGTCGACTGGCAGCAGGGCTGGCTGATGGCGCTGCTGGTGCCGGTCATCGTGTGGGCTGCCCTGCAGGCGCAGCCGTTGAATATGCTCGCGCTGGGTGAAACCTCAGCCCGCCAGCTGGGCATGCCGATTGGGTTCTGGCGTAATGTGCTGGTCATCGCCATTGGCTGGCTGGTCGGCGTCAGCGTGGCTCTGGCGGGCGCGATTGGCTTTATCGGTCTGGTGATTCCGCATATGCTCCGACTGTGCGGAATCACGGACCATCGAACCTTGCTTCCGGCCTCGGCGGTTGCCGGGGCCGTCACGCTGCTGGTGGCCGACATCATCGCCAGGCTTGCCCTGACGGCCGCAGAGCTGCCCATTGGCGTGGTGACCGCCACGCTGGGCGCGCCGGTCTTTATCTGGCTACTATTAAAAGCTGGACGTTAAATCGACAACCTGAGGAAATGCTATGCAGTCAGATATCCTGAATACTGAAGTGACCACCATTGATGGCGATAAAACCACGCTGGAAGGCTACAAAGGCAATGTGTTGCTGATCGTCAACGTGGCATCCAAATGCGGCCTGACGCCGCAGTACGAGCAGCTGGAAAACATTCAGAAGGCCTGGGAGAAAGACGGTTTTACCGTGCTGGGCTTCCCCTGCAACCAGTTCCTGGGGCAGGAGCCGGGCAGCGAAGAGGAGATTAAAACCTTCTGCAGCACTACCTACGGCGTAACGTTCCCGCTGTTCAGCAAAATCGATGTCAACGGTGAAGACCGCCACCCGCTGTATGCGAAGCTGATCGCTGCCGCACCGAAAGCCGTCGCGCCGGAAGGCAGCGGTTTTTATGAACGCATGGCCAGCAAAGGCCGCGCGCCGCTTTATCCAGACGATATTCTGTGGAACTTTGAAAAATTCCTGATAGGTCGCGACGGCCAGGTCGTACAGCGTTTTTCACCGGATATGACCCCTGAAGATCCGATCGTCATGGAATCGATCAAGCTGGCGCTGGCGAAATAATGTCGCTGCTGATGCAGCTCACGGACGTTGCCGAGAAGGAACGTCTGGAGCCGATAACCGGCGCCGTCAATGCGGGAGAAATCCTGCATCTTGTCGGGCCAAACGGCGCAGGAAAGAGCACGCTGCTGGCACGGATGGCAGGCATGACTGCCGGAGAAGGGCAGATAATGTTGCTGGAGCATACGCTGGCCGAGTGGTCGCCGGTCTCGCTGGCGCATCGGCGCAGCTATCTCGTGCAGCAGCAGGTGCCCCCCTTTGCGATGCCGGTCTGGCACTATCTGATGCTGCATTTGCACAACAAACATTCTACGGCACTGCTGACGGACGTGGCCGCGGCGCTGGGGCTGGAGGATAAACTCTCCCGGCATGTCAGCCAGCTATCCGGCGGCGAATGGCAGCGGGTGCGTCTGGCGGCTGTCATTGTTCAGATCCACCCGTCCGGTAATCCTCATGGGCGGATGCTGCTTCTTGATGAACCGATGAGCGGTCTGGATGTGGCGCAGCAGGCGGCCCTGGATACCCTGCTAAGTGCGCTCAGCCGAAAAGGCATCGCCGTGGTGATGAGCAGTCATGACCTCAACCACACCTTGCGTCATGCCCACCGGGTGTGGCTGCTGTCGCAGGGGAAGATGATCGCCAGCGGTACGCGGGATCAGGTTCTTACGCCGCCCAATCTTGCCCGCGCGTACAACATGTCGTTCCGCAGGCTGGATATTGAGGGCCATAAGATGCTGATTTCGACCGGGCAGGAGTAAGCGTTTCTTGCCTGCGAGCACAATTGCACGCTAAATTACGAAAAGAACAAAAAAAGCAGAGGATTCGTCTGAAAATGCGATTCTGGTTTCTCCTGATGGCCGCACTTTTTCTTGCGGGATGCAGTAGCCATCGTGCACCGCCGCCTAACCCACGGCTTTCAGATTCGATCACCGTCATTGCCAGCCTCAACGATCAGCTGAGCAACTGGCGCGGCACGCCTTATCGCTACGGCGGCATGAGCCGTGGCGGTGTAGATTGCTCCGGCTTCGTTCTGATGACGTTTCGCGACAAGTTTGATTTACAGCTGCCGCGTGAAACGCGTAAACAGGCAGAAATCGGCACGGAAATTGATAAAGACGACCTCCTGCCCGGGGACCTGGTTTTCTTCAAAACCGGATCGGGGGAAAGCGGACTTCATGTGGGCATTTATGATACTGACAACCAGTTCATTCACGCCTCGACGAGCCGCGGCGTGATGCGCTCTTCTCTTGATAATGTTTACTGGCGTAAAAATTTCTGGCAGGCACGACGTATATAATCTTCGTCGTATACCTCTCTTATCACGGCATGGTAGCGAATAAACATGCCGTTTTTTCTCAAATAAGATGATTAAAGTTAAATTTACCTAAAATTAGCGAATCCCTCATGTATCTGTTTTATCTAAAACTGGCTATTATTTTGCAACCAGGATAAGATTATTTTAGATTCAGGGAAAAATCTGAAAATTAATACGGAACTAATGAAATTAATCTTATTAAAATCAAGACAGTGGAATTGTGTCGGCAATTGCTCCAGGATGTCCTCTCTCATCTTTAATGCGGGGCGAGTGCAATGATAATTACGCTAGATAATGCTTACCAGTCTGAACTGCTGCTTTTGCCTGCCCGTAATAGCGCAGGGGAGCTTAAAGGTTTAGAAATTCTGGTTAACTTTACTGGCGTCGACAGCGATGTGCGGATCCCCACTGAGCTTGTTATCCCACGACTTTCAGCGGCTGAAGAGTTAGCGCTGTTTAACGAAAAACTTCAATTGCTTGATACCTGCAAACTGTTTTTTATTCAGCATCAGTTAATTGCATGGATCAATATTACACCTGCAATAGTTGAATTTTTATTAAGTAATAGAAACGCTGTTTCAATTCTTGAGCGTTATCCGTTTCTTGAGTTTACTGTTAATGAGAATTATCCAGGTTTAAATAACGGAAAGGACGATCTTCAGCTGGCGAGAATGGCAATCCATTTCCCATTGGTGCTGGCAAACTTTGGTGCAGGCGCTGCATCGCTCAAGGCGGTCTACGATGGATTATTTAAACGGGTTGTTCTCGATAAAGGCTTCATTCAGCAGCGTGCTTCAGAGCTCTCTTTTGAGCCATTTATGCGCGCCATCCTCTGGCAAATCACGCCGCACTGCCAGTCTGTGATTGTCTCGGGCATTGACGACCACGGTCTGTTGCAGCGCGTGTTGTCCTTTAATTTTGGCGCCATGCAGGGAACACTCTGGCCTGCCGTCTCGGCGGAACACGTCACTACGCTGGTTCAGCAGCGATAACCCTTGCTTTCGCCCGTGTTTAAGTCCGGGTAAACCCTCTACACTAAAAGCAGGAGGACTTATGACCCTGTCTTTTACTGCTCACTGGCATGACGAGTTGCCGGGATTTTATACTGCACTCAAACCCACACCGTTACAAAATTCACGCCTTATCTGGCATAACGATCGGCTGGCAGAAGAGCTGGCCATTCCGCCTGAGCTGTTTCAGCGTTCAGGGAGCGCTGGCGTCTGGGGAGGCGAAACGCTGCTCGCCGGTATGCAACCCCTAGCTCAGGTCTATAGCGGGCATCAGTTTGGCGTCTGGGCTGGGCAACTGGGCGACGGCAGGGGGATCCTGCTCGGTGAACAACAGCTTCCCAACGGGGAGACGGTTGACTGGCACCTTAAAGGTGCGGGCCTGACGCCCTATTCGCGGATGGGCGACGGGCGTGCGGTTCTGCGTTCAACGATTCGCGAATGCCTGGGCTCCGAAGCGATGCATGCCCTCGGTATCCCCACCACCCGTGCGCTGTCGATCGTGACCAGCGACACGCCGGTTGCGCGCGAAACCGTGGAAAAGGGCGCAATGCTGATGCGCATTGCGCAAAGCCATTTGCGCTTCGGTCATTTTGAGCACTTTTACTATCGCCGCGAGCCGGACAAGGTGCGCCAGCTGGCTGACTTTGCCATTCGTCACCACTGGGCGCATTTGCAGGACGACGCGGATCAATACGTTCTCTGGTTCAGGGACGTGGTGGCCCGTACCGCAGCCCTGATTGCCCGCTGGCAAACGGTAGGTTTTGCCCATGGCGTCATGAATACGGACAACATGTCGCTTCTTGGGTTGACCTTTGACTACGGCCCGTTTGGTTTCCTGGATGATTATCAGCCAGGGTACATCTGTAACCACTCCGACTATCAGGGGCGCTACAGTTTTGACAATCAGCCCGCGGTGGGCCTGTGGAACCTGCAGCGGCTTGCGCAAACCCTGTCGCCGTTCATCGACGTTGATGCCCTGAATGATGCGCTCGACAGCTATCAGGCGATCTTACTGCGAGAGTATGGCTCGCTGATGCGCAACAAGCTGGGGCTAGTCACGCAGGAGAAGGGCGATAACGACATCCTCAATGGCCTGTTTGCCCTGATGGCGCGCGAGGGCAGCGATTACACGCGCACCTTCCGGATGCTGGGCCAGACGGAGCAGCACAGTTCCGCCTCGCCGCTGCGCGATGAGTTTATTGACAGACAGGCGTTTGACGACTGGTTTGCATCGTACCGCGCGCGGCTGCAGCAGGAGCAGGTGGATGATACGACCCGCCAGGCGCAGATGAACGCTACGAACCCTGCGATGGTGTTGCGCAACTGGCTGGCGCAGCGGGCGATTGAGCAGGCCGAGCAGGGCGAGTACGACGAGTTACACCGTCTGCACGTGGCGTTGCGCACGCCGTTTGCCGACCGGGATGATGATTACGTCAGCCGCCCGCCTGAGTGGGGCAAGCGGCTGGAGGTCAGTTGCTCAAGCTAGTGTCTGGCCGGAGTCGGCGTCATCAGAATCCGGACCGGTCAGGGGGCGAGAAACACCTGTGGCACGGCGTGAGCCGGATGCCTGCCGACGTGAACCTGTGCGCCGTACCAGCGCGCCAGCGCATCGGCCTGCAAAACGGTTTCCGGCTCTCCCTGGGACACGATCCTGCCGCTGTGCAGGAGCAGGATGCGATCCGCCCACAGCGCTGCCAGGTTGAGGTCGTGCAGCACCGCGCACACGTGCAGATGTCCCCGGCTGGTCAGGGATTTCAGCAGGCGCAGCAGATGCTGCTGGTGATAGAGATCCAGCGCGGACGTCGGTTCATCAAGAAACAGCCAGCCGCGCGGCGCACCGTCGCACCAGAGCTGAGCCAGCGCGCGGGCGAGCTGAACGCGCTGCTGCTCGCCGCCGGAGAGCGCGGCAAACTGCCTGCCCGCCAGCGGTAAACAGCCGGTGATGGCCATCACCTCCTCGATCACCGACGCTTCCGGCGTGCGTGTCCAGGGCGCACGCCCCATACCGACCACCGCCTCAACCGGCCAGTCAAATCCGAGCTGCGTGCTCTGGCGCATCACCGCCCGGTAGCGGGAGAGCCTTTCCGGCTGCCAGGCCGCAAGCGGTGTGCCCGCCAGGCTGCACCGTCCCCCAGCAGGTTTAAGATAGCCGGTAAGCAGTCGCAACAGCGTCGATTTCCCGGCGCCGTTGGGGCCAATCAACGCCACCAGCTCGCCCTGAGATAAGGTCAGCGACACGTCGTTAATCAGCGTGCGTTGCCCGGCGCGAAAAACAAGGTTTTCTGCACAATAGCGTTCAGCCATGCGCACCTCCACGACGAAAGATCAGCCACAGGAACCACGGCGCGCCGAGAAGGCTGGTCAATAAGCCAACCGGCATTTCCGCCGGAGCGACCACGCTGCGCGCCAGCGTGTCGGCCATCAGCAGGAGCAGCGCACCGGCCAGCACCGAGCCGGGGAGCGTGGCCCGATGGTCGGCTCCCAGCCACATGCGCACCAGGTGGGGCACCACCAGGCCAACAAAACCGATCACGCCGCTGATCGCAACGGCGGCAGCCACCAGCAGGGCGCTGCACAGCAGCAGGATCCGCTGCACGGCGGCCACCTCCACGCCGAGATAGTGCGCCTCTTCGTCGCCCAGCTGCAGCAGGTTGAGGGGCCCTGCCAGGCGCCAGATAACCAGCACGGTGGGGATCATCAGCGACGCGACGGCCAGCAGCGTCGACCACTGCGCCTGGCCAAGGCTGCCCATTCCCCAGAGTGAAAGCTGGCGAAGCTGGGCATCATTGCTGAGCCATGACAGCACGCCGACGGCCGCACCGCACAGGGCGTTGATGGCAATGCCCACCAGCAGCAGGCGCGACAGGGAAGCGTCACGCTGACGGCTGAGCAGGAAAATCACGAAGGTGGCGGCCAGCGCGCCGAGAAACGCCGCCAGCATCGGGGCATACAGCATCACCAGTGCAGGCAGCGAGAGCGGAAGCACCACCCACAGCGCGACGGCAAGTGCCGCGCCGCTGCTGATGCCGAGCAGGCCCGGGTCCGCCAGCGGGTTGCGGAACAGCCCCTGCATCACGCAGCCCGCGAGCGCCAGCGAACCGCCGATCGCCAGCGCCAGCAGCACGCGTGGCAGGCGGATCGTCAGCCAGATCTGACGCAGGGCCTCGTCGGTGCCGTTCCAAAGCAGGCTGATCGGCAGGCGCAGCGCGCCAATACCGCTGGCCGTCAGCGTCGTGACGACCAGCAGCGCGGCCAGCATCCACAATGACAGGGCGACTCGCCGGGACATCAGGGCAGTTGCTCCGCTTTTGTACGCAGCTGCCGGATGGCTTCCGGCGTTCGCACGCTAAAGCCCAGCAGCGCCATATCATCCATCGCCAGCACCTGCTTATTGCGTCCTGCCGGGGTTTGCGCCAGCCCGGGCAGCGTCCAGAGTTTCGCTTCGCCACCCAGAGCGTTGATGCCGTCCTGCGAAATCACCACCAGATCGGGCCGGCTGGCAATCACCCCTTCCTGAGACAGCGGCTGATAGCGGGTGAACCCCTGCATCGCATTCTGCAGCCCCGCCGCGCGAATGGCCGCGTCCGCGCCGGTCTGTTGTCCGGCAGCCATCGCGGTCATCCCGCCGTGGTTGAGAATAAACAGCACCCGTTTGTTGAGCGGCGATGTGGGCAGGGTTGACAGCGCCTGACGCAGCTTGCCGCGCAGGGCTTCCCCCTCGGCCTCCCGGTGCGTCGCTTCCGCCACGATCCGCACTTTTTCGTCGATGACGCTCAAATCGTTAGCGGCTGGAACCGCGATAACCCGGACGTGGCTTTGCTCAACCTGCTTTAGCGCCAGAGAGGGCTGCGCCTGGGCGCTGGCCAGCACCAGCGTGGGGCGCATGGACAAGATCCCTTCCGCGTTGAGCTGGCGCAGATAGCCCACGTCCGGCAGCATGTTCGCCGCCTGCGGCCACTGGCTGGTGCTGTCGCGGGCCACCAGGGAAGACGACGCGCCGAGGGCGTAGACAATCTCGGTGACGTCGCCGCCGAGCGTGACGATTTTCTCCTGCGGCGCAGCAAACGACATCAGGGGCAGGGCGCTGAGCAGGACAAGCCACCGTTTCATGCGGCCAGCCCTTTCGCCGTCAGGGCGTCTATCTGGCTGCGCCACTGGCTTTGCTCCGGCTCGCCTTCGGTGCGCTGGCCGTACAGCTGGGCGATTTGCGTCCCGTCGGCGGCAAACAGCTCCAGGCTGGTGACATGCCCGTCAGCGGTTGGTTTGCGCGTGACCCACGTCTCCGCAATGGCGTCTTCAAGCAGGTGCAGGGTAAAGGTTGAGTTGAAGATGTTCAGCCAGCCTTTCATCGGCGCCAGCTTTTCCACCACGCCGGTGAAAATCTGTACGCAGCCGCGGTTGCCGACGAAGACCATGATTTCATTGCCGTCCCGGCGCGCCGTCTCCAGCAGCTGCGCCAGCGCGCTGTTCTCTACCCGGCAGGCCAGATCGTCTCCGACCAGGCGAAACGCCTGCTGGCGGCTGAGGTTATGACGTTTCAGCAGGCTGAAGAACTGGTGCACGTCGGTCATGGCGCGCCACTCGTTGTCCACGAGGTCGGCTTGCGCATTTTCCGCGTGAGCAGGCATATCGGGCTTCTTCAACGCCAGCGGTGGATTATCGGCAAAGATAAAACGGGTCAGCACGTCGCCCCAGGCGGAAACGTCGGTGTTATCCGTGGCGTAGACCTTCAGCAGGGCATCGCCCTGGTGGTCGAAGAACTGAATGCTCTGCCGCTCGCCGCGGGCGGTGGCTTCACTGATGTGAAACGCGCTTGCCCACTGGTTGAGGAACAGGCGCAGATCCAGCGCGCGCGGGTTCAGCACCAGCCCGGCATGGCCGTTCAGGTGCTGGTTGGTGAAGCTTCCGACCTGCTCGTGAACGGCGTAGTTGTTGCGGCAGATGCATTTGGTTTCGCCCACCGCCTCCAGCGCGCCCAGGATCTCGCGGATCTCATCGCGCAGTCGCCAGGCGTCGTGACCCACGCGGGCAAAGGTCAACTCTGCTTCGCTGATATTCATTAACCCTGCGATGTCGCGCGCGTACTTACCCGGATTGTCTTCTTTCAGCTCAAGCCAGCGCGTGTAGTGATTCATTTTCTTATCCTTCTGAAGAGTTGCCCCGACGGGAATTACCACTGATAGCTTACGAAAATCTTGCCGTTACGGCCGTCCTGCGGAATGCCCTGAGGTGACCAGTATTCTTTGTCAAAGGCGTTGCCGAGCACCAGCGTCGTGGTCACGCCTTTGAGCTGCTCCTGGCCCTTATAGCTGACGTAGAAGTCATTGACCGCGTAGCCCGGCTGCTTGCTGTAGCTGCTGCTGATATGCGTTGAGCGATCGACAAAGGTGCCAATCCAGCCGACGGAAAAACCGCTCTGCGCCACCGGAATGTCCAGCTTGCTGGTGACGGTATCCGGGTTGATGCTGGAGATGTACTCGCCCGTATCGGTGTCTTTCCCGCGCGTGCGGTTATAGGCCAGGTCGAGGTTGAAGAGGTCGGCAGAGTATTTTGCCATCATGTCCCAGCCCCAGATTTTGGCGTTCGGAACGTTATAAGACATGGTTGTCGCGGCGGCAAAATTGACGGTGGTGGAGATATAGTCTTTGGCTTTGGTATCGAAATAGCTGGCTTTAAACTCCAGCGCATCGTTGGCAAGCAGCAGATCGTCAAAGCGCAGACCGAACCCAAACTCCTGCGTTTCGTTGGTTTCCGGGCGCAGGTTCGGGTTTGGCACCCAGTAGTTGGTATAGAAGCGGCCAATAGAGAAGTGTTTGGCGTCGTTGTACATCTCGCCCATGGTGGGCGCGCGGAACGCCTGCGCGTATGAGCCAAACAGCATCAGCCAGTCGGTCGGGCTGACGGTTAACCCGGCGCGGGAGGACCACTTGTCGGCATCCACGTCGTCGTAGCCATTGCTGCTGCCGCGGTAGTTGTCATACCGCGTGCCGCCCAGCAGGGTGACCGGCAGATCGCGCAGGGTGATCTCATCCTGCAGCCAGCCGGAGCTGAAGTCGATTTTCGCCTCCGGGAAGCCGGTGGTTGCCCCGCCCGGATGCTGCTCCTGACGATAATATTCCCCGCCGTAGGTCAGAAGGTGTGATGCTAAGGTGTCGCTGAACAGGCGGGTGCGGTTTTCCACCTTGCCGCCTTTGGTGGTCTGTTTGCGGAACTCACCGCTGTTGTCGATATTCTGGGCATTAATGCGCGCTTCGGACCAGTAGACCTTCGCGTCGGCGTTCAGCCAGTCGTTACCTTCCGGGGCGATGTGATAGCCCACCTGCGCGTCACGCTGAATGGTGGAGCGATCGGTCATCGGGTTGCTGCTGTCCGCCCCGGGGGTTTGCGGGTTTTTCGGTTCCTGAGCGTCGTTATTGTAGTAGCGCAGTGAGCCGCTCAGGGTCTGGGCCGGGTCGATTTTCCAGCTGCCTTTCGCCAGCATGTTATTGATGGATTCGTCGTTAGGGGCGGTTGCTCCGTCGCTCTGGCGAATATCACCGCGATCCCGGCTGGACCAGGCCACCAGACCGTCCAGGCTGTCGGTGCGGCCGTAGGCGCTGGCCCCCATGCCGAGACTGTGATCGCCCGTCGCGCCCGTCCCAAACACGCGGTAGCCGCTGTTCTTACCCGGCTCCAGCAGATCTTTCGCATCGGCGGTATCATAGGAAATCACGCCGCCCAGCGCGCCGCTGCCGTACAGCAGGGCCGACGGGCCGCGAACCACTTCGATACGTTTAATCAGCGCCGGATCGAGGAACGTGCTGTTCATGTGACCGGTGTCGGTGCCCTGACGCACGCCGTCAACCAGCACCAGCACGCCGCGACGATCGTAGCCGCGCAGGTTCACGTCCTGCCCGTTGGTGCGCCCGGTACCGTCCAGCGTCAGGCCGGGGACGTTACGCAACAGGTCGGCCGCCGAGCTGGCGGTTTGCTTCTCCGGCGCGCTGGCATCAATCACGCTCACCATCATGGGGGCTTCAAAGGCGCTGCGGGCGTTGCCCGTGGCGGTGACGGTAATGTCATCTGTGGCAGCAAACGCGACGCCCGGCAGGGTGCTGACAATCGCCAGCGCCAGAAGTGACGGGCGTAAAGACGCGGAAGGCAGGTGTGGCATAGCAACTCTCCATAAAGAATCGAAAGCGCTGGCTGCCTGGGGATCACCTGGGTGGCTGGCGAAGTTTTTGGTTTATTTTGTGAGGATCAGTTTTCCGGCATGGGTCTGGCGCAGCAGATAGCGCTGGCCGTCATGCTCGATAATGACCCGCCCCGCATCGCCGAGCAGGGTTTTGCTGTCAATCCGACGCTCGGTAGGGGCTGGTGCTGTGTCTGTTTTTGCTGGCGTTGCCGCGCTGTTATCCGTACGTGACATAATGTTTATAAATAACAATCAATGTAACAATGATAATCATTATCAATAAACTGCAAATTTACGGCAAGCGTTTTTGTGAAAAAAGGGTGAGAGGATCAATATTGTGCAATTAAAAGCCCGGTGGCGGCTTCGCCTTACCGGGCCTACAACGGCACGAATCGTAGGCCGGGTAAGGCGAAGCCGCCCCCCGGCAGGAAGTTAAAAGCGCGTGTCCACGGCTGCAGCCAGCTTCTCCAGCAGCAGCTCGCTGTCTTCCCAGCTCAGGCACGGGTCGGTGATCGACTGGCCGTACACCATCTGCTGGCCAGCAACGATTTTCTGCGTGCCTTCTTTGATAAAGCTCTCCGCCATAATCCCTGCAACGGCGGTTGAACCGCTGCGGATCTGCTGGCAGATCTCATCGCAGACGTCCAGCTGGCGGCGATGCTGCTTCTGGCAGTTGCCGTGGCTAAAGTCCACCACCAGATGTTCCGGCAGGTCGAATTCCGCCAGCGTT
The DNA here is from genome assembly GCF_043945315.1 of Enterobacter cloacae complex sp. 2024EL-00227. Taxonomy (NCBI): domain Bacteria; kingdom Pseudomonadati; phylum Pseudomonadota; class Gammaproteobacteria; order Enterobacterales; family Enterobacteriaceae; genus Enterobacter; species Enterobacter cloacae complex sp. 2024EL-00227. Next base: position 189,825 of record NZ_JBIMQP010000008.1, on the reverse strand, counting down.
TCACAGGCCGCCGCAATATCTTGTGCATGATAATTGGGCTTCTTCCCGCCGCGCATGATGATGTGCCCGTACGGGTTACCGCTGGTCTGGTAGATGGTCATATGACCGCTCTTGTCCGGCGACAGGAACATGTGGCTGGCACGGGCCGCGCGGATGGCATCAACCGCAATACGCGTATTGCCATCGGTCCCGTTTTTAAAGCCGACCGGACAGGAGAGGGCGGAGGCCATCTCGCGGTGGATTTGGCTCTCGGTGGTGCGTGCGCCAATCGCGCCCCAGCTGATCAGATCGGCGATAAACTGCCCGGTCACCATATCGAGAAACTCGGTGGCGGTCGGCACGCCCAGCTCGTTGACCTGCAAAAGCAGCTTCCGCGCCAGCTCGATGCCGTGGTTCACGCGATAGCTGCCGTTGAGGTCAGGGTCGGAAATCAGTCCTTTCCAGCCCACCACGGTACGCGGTTTTTCAAAGTAGGTTCGCATCACAATCTCAAGGCGATGCTGGTACTTATCCCGCAGGCCCTGAAGCCGTTTTGCATAATCCATCGCGGCATCCAGATCGTGGATGGAGCAGGGACCAATCACCACCAGAAGACGCTTGTCTTCACCATTAAGTATTTTTTCAATGCGGCGGCGGGAGGCCGTCACGTGTTCCGCAACGGCAGCGGAAACAGGATGCCGCTGGGCCAGTTCAGCCGGCGTGACCAGGCTGTCAATGCGCGCAGTGCGGAGTTCATCGGTTTTATTCATGGAATGTCTCAGAAAATTTTTGCTTCATCGGCAGACTACCGGGAAGTGATGGGCATCACCTTAAACCAATCCCTGCTGATTTCAAGTTCGGGGCGACACCGCCCCGTGGTTGCCGATGATGATACCTGAATCTGAGCTAATGTACTAGCATATTAGTACATGCGGCGATTAAGCCCCATGATGTCGAGAATTTTGGTGGCAATTTCTTCCACAGAGTAGTTGGTGCTGTTCAGCCACGGGATCTGATTTTTGCGGTACAGGGCTTCCACTTCGGAGACCTCCATCCGGCACTGGCGCATGGAGGCGTAGCGGCTGTTCTCGCGGCGCTCTTCGCGGATGGCGGCAAGGCGCTCCGGATTGATGGTCAGTCCGAACAGCTTGTGCTGCAGCGGCTTCAGGGCGGCGGGCAGCACCAGGTTATCCATATCGTCAGCGATGAACGGGTAGTTGGCGGCGCGAATGCCGAACTGCATCGCCAGGTAAAGGCTGGTCGGCGTTTTGCCGCAGCGCGACACGCCAAGCAGGATGACCTGCGCCTGGTCGAGATTACGCAGCGAGATGCCGTCGTCGTGCGCGAGGGTATAGTCAATGGCGGCGATACGGGCATCGTACTTGGTCAGGTTGCCGGGGTTCAGCCCGTGGGTACGGTGGGCGATAGGCGTTGGGTCGAGCTTCAACTCGCTCTGCAGCGGAGCAACCAGCGCCTGCACGATATCCTGGCAGAAGCCTTCACTCTGCAGAATGATGGCGCGAATCTCGGGAATCACAATGGAGTAGAACACCAGCGGGCGGACGCCGGTCTGCTGGTAAATGGCGTCGATCTGGTCCTTCACCGCTTTGGCGCGGCTCTCATTTTCCACAAACGGCAGCGTAATGCTGTTGATCGATACGGGAAACTGCGACATCACCGCGTGGCCCAGCACCTCGGCGGTGATCGCCGTACCATCAGAAATATAAAAAACGTGACGATCGACAGCACTATCCATTTTACCCACCCTGAATATCAGACGTAATTGTCTGAAAGCATAAATTAAAAAAGTAATTTACACAGCAAAGAACTTATCCTAATTATGAATGAAACGCTGTTTTTGATTTTCCTGAAAAGTGGATTTCATTTTTCAAATAGCGACTTTATTTTTGGGGTTTCTGGCTGAATATAGAGGAATCATCGGGTTAATCGTTGATGGGAAAGTATCCGAAAAGTTGAAAATTTAAATTGCTTACACGATTCACCGTTTTTTTAGCGGAAATAATTATGCCAGTATAAATACGTAGTCAGGTGTTTCTTACTCCGATCAAATATCACAAAAGGATTGTTTCGATGTCCAACAATGGCTCGTCACCGCTGGTGCTTTGGTATAACCAACTCGGCATGAATGATGTAGACAGAGTTGGGGGCAAAAATGCCTCCCTGGGTGAAATGATTACAAACCTGTCGGGTATGGGTGTCTCCGTACCGAACGGGTTTGCCACCACCGCCGATGCCTTTAACCTGTTTTTAGACCAGAGCGGTGTTAACCAGCGCATTTACGACCTGCTGGATAAAACGGATATTGATGACGTGACCGAGCTTGCCAAAGCCGGGGCGCAGATCCGCCAGTGGATCATCGACACACCTTTCCAGCCGGAACTGGAAAAAGCCATTCACGACGCGTACAACCAGCTCTCCGCTGACGACGCGCAGGCCTCCTTTGCCGTGCGCTCCTCTGCCACCGCAGAAGACATGCCGGACGCCTCGTTTGCCGGGCAGCAGGAAACCTTCCTGAACGTCCAGGGTTACGATGCGGTGCTGGTGGCGGTGAAGCACGTGTTTGCTTCCCTGTTCAACGACCGCGCCATCTCCTATCGCGTGCACCAGGGCTACGACCATCGCGGCGTGGCGCTCTCCGCTGGCGTGCAGCGCATGGTGCGCTCGGACGTGGGCTCATCCGGCGTGATGTTCTCCATTGATACTGAATCCGGCTTCGACCAGGTGGTGTTTATCACCTCCGCGTGGGGTCTGGGTGAGATGGTTGTGCAGGGTGCGGTAAACCCTGACGAATTCTACGTCCACAAGCCTACGCTGGCCGCTGGCCGTCCGGCGGTGGTGCGCCGCACCATGGGCTCGAAAAAAATCCGCATGATCTATGCCCCGACCCAGGAGCATGGCAAGCAGGTCAAAATTGAAGACGTACCGCAGGAGCTGCGCGACCGCTTCTCCCTGACCGACGCCGAAGTGCAGGAGCTGGCGAAGCAGGCGGTGCAGATCGAAAAACACTACGGCCGTCCGATGGATATCGAATGGGCGAAAGACGGGAACACCGGCAAGCTGTTTATCGTGCAGGCGCGTCCGGAAACCGTTCGCTCACGCGGTCAGGTGATGGAGCGTTACACGCTGCACGCCCAGGGCAAAATCGTGGCGGAAGGCCGTGCTATCGGTCACCGCATCGGTGCCGGTCCGGTGAAGGTGATCCACGACATCAGCGAGATGAACCGCATTGAGCCAGGCGACGTGCTGGTGACCGACATGACCGACCCGGACTGGGAACCGATCATGAAGAAAGCGGCGGCTATCGTCACCAACCGCGGCGGGCGTACCTGTCATGCGGCGATCATTGCCCGCGAGCTGGGGATTCCTGCGGTCGTCGGCTGCGGTGACGCCACCGAGCGCATGAAGGACGGGCAGAACGTGACCGTCTCCTGTGCCGAAGGCGATACCGGCTACGTGTATGCCGATATTCTCGACTTCAGCGTGAAGAGCTCCAGCGTGGATACCATGCCGGATCTGCCGCTGAAGATCATGATGAACGTCGGTAACCCGGACCGCGCGTTCGACTTCGCCTGCCTGCCGAACGAAGGCGTAGGCCTGGCGCGTCTGGAATTTATCATCAACCGTATGATCGGCGTTCACCCGCGTGCGCTGCTGGAGTTTGACGACCAGGAGCCGAAGCTGCAGAACGAAATCCGCGAGATGATGAAAGGCTACGACTCGCCGAAAGAGTTCTACGTCGGCCGTCTGACCGAAGGGATCGCCACGCTGGGTGCCGCTTTCTATCCGAAACGCGTGATTGTGCGCCTGTCTGACTTCAAGTCAAACGAATACGCCAACCTGGTGGGCGGCGAGCGCTACGAGCCGGAAGAAGAGAACCCAATGCTGGGCTTCCGCGGGGCCGGACGCTACGTGTCCGACAGCTTCCGCGACTGCTTCGCGCTGGAGTGTGAGGCGGTGAAGCGCGTGCGCAACGACATGGGGCTGACCAACGTCGAAATCATGATCCCGTTCGTGCGTACCGTCGATCAGGCGAAAGCAGTTGTTGACGAGCTGGCGCGTCAGGGTCTGAAGCGCGGCGAGAACGGGCTGAAGATCATCATGATGTGCGAAATCCCGTCCAACGCCCTGCTGGCCGAGCAGTTCCTGGAGCACTTCGACGGCTTCTCTATCGGCTCGAATGACATGACGCAGCTGACGCTGGGTCTGGACCGCGACTCCGGCGTGGTCTCCGAGCTGTTCGACGAGCGCAACGAGGCGGTCAAAGCATTGCTCTCCCTGTCCATCCGCGCGGCGAAGAAGCAGGGCAAATACGTCGGGATTTGTGGTCAGGGGCCATCCGACCATGAAGACTTTGCCGCCTGGCTCATGGAGGAGGGGATCGATAGCCTGTCCCTGAACCCGGACACCGTGGTGCAAACCTGGCTGAGCCTGGCGGAACTGAACAAGTAACGCCACGCTGACCCGAAAAGGCGAGGATATTATTCCTCGCCTTTTTTATTTCCGCCCGAATATGCTCCCCATCACAAATAAAGTAAAAAACTAAATATCATAATTTGCCTGTCAATTTAGACAATTGTTAGCGCGCAAACCGTTGCTAATACTTGAGCCTTACATGCGCATTTCCTTTCTGATGATGCGCAACTGGTTGAAATACGTTTTAACCTGATAAAAAGGCAAATAACAATGACACTCTCCTCTGTATTGCGTACCAAAGATAAAATAGGTTATGGCTTAGGTGATATGGCCAGCGCGCTGGTCTGGCAAACGGCAACGTTATTTCTCGCCTATTTCTATACGGACGTTTTTGGACTGCCCGCCGCAATCATGGGCACCATGTTTTTAGTGGTGCGCGTGGTCGATGCGTTTGTCGACCCGTGCATTGGCGCGCTGGTGGATCGCACTCAAACGCGCCACGGCCGTTTCCGTCCCTGGCTGCTGTGGTTCGCCATTCCGTTTGGCGTAAGCTGCCTCATCACCTTCTATGTACCGGACGTGGGGCCGACGGCGAAAATCGTTTATGCCTGCCTGACCTACGCGATCTTAAGCCTGATTTACTCCGCGATTAACGTGCCTTACTGCGCTATGCCCGGTGCGCTGACGCTGGATCCGCGCGAGCGTCACTCCCTGCAGTCGTGGCGCTTTGGCCTGTCGTTTATCGGCGGGTTGATTGTGACGGTGATTGCCCTGCCGCTGGTCTCACTGTTAGGCCAGGGCAACGTGCAGAAAGGCTATTTCTACGCCATGAGCCTGATGGGGCTGCTGGGCATTGTGCTGTTTTTCTGTTGCTTCCTGATGACCCGCGAGCGTTATTCTCCGCGCAGTGATACTTCCGGCTCGATGCTCACCGATTTAAAACTGCTGGCCGGAAACAGCCAGTGGCGCATTGTTTTCCTGTTTAATATTTTGCTGTTAACGGCGGTGGTAACGCGCGGTTCCGCCACCATGTATTACGTGAACTATGTGCTGTTGCGCCCGGAACTGGTTTTTGCCTTTATTGTTTCCGGAATGGTCGCCTCCTTAAGCGGCGCACTATTATCTGAACGGCTGCTGGGGAAATTTGACCGCGTGCGCGCCTATCAGTGGACCATTATTTCCTTCGTCATTTTCGGGGCGCTGATTTTCTTCCTGCCGCCTTCGCAGGTGTGGCTGATTTTTGGCCTCAACATTGTCTTTAGCTTTGTGCAAAACCTCACCACGCCGCTGCAGTGGACCATGTTCTCCGATGTGGTCGATTACGAAGAGCATCGCAGCGGCCGCCGCCTGGACGGGCTGGTTTTCTCTACCGCGCTGTTTGCCATCAAATTTGGGCTGGCGCTGGGTGGGGCGGTCGTCGGCTGGGTGCTTGGCATGGTGGATTACGCCCCGGGACAGGCAGCCCAGGCGCCGCACGTGCTCTCTACGATCAACGCCCTGTTCACTCTTATCCCTTGCGCGCTGTTCCTCTGCATGGTCGCGCTGCTTTCAATCTACAAGCTTAACAGCCGGCTGGTGGATTCCATCGCCCGGGAGCTGGCCAGCAAGCGTGAGGTGAGACCCGAAGCAGGGCCGCTCAGCCCGGCAACCCCTTCCGCACTACAGGAGTAAAACATGACAGCTATCTATAAGGACGCGGGACGTCCCGTGCACGAGCGCGTCGCCGATTTACTGGCGCGTATGACCCCGGAAGAGAAGTTCGCCCAGATGCATGCGTACTGGCTGATCCTCGATGAAAACGGCAACCACCGCGAGCGCAGCGACCTCAGCGACGAATTCGCTGGCGTGAGCGAGCAGGCCGCGCTGAGCGAACGGCTGAAGCTGGGCGTCGGGCAGATCACCCGTCCGCTGGGTACCCATATCGTTGACGCGAAAACCGGCGTGCGCGCCGCTAACCGCCTGCAGCGCTTGATGATGGAAGAGACGCGACTCGGCATTCCGGCCCTGTTCCATGAAGAGTGCCTGGTGGGGCTGCTGTGCAAAGACGCCACGCTGTTCCCGTCGTCGCTGAACTACGGTTCGACCTGGGATCCGGAACTGGTGCAGCGCGCGGCAGAGCAGATTGGCAAAGAGGCGCGATCCGTCGGCTGCCAGCAGGGGCTGGCGCCGGTGCTGGACGTTTCCCGCGACGTGCGCTGGGGGCGAACCGAAGAGACCTTCGGGGAAGATCCCTGGCTGGTGGGCGTGATGGCGACCGCCTACGTGAAGGGCTTACAGGGCGATAAGCGCGATCTGCTGGCGACGCTCAAGCATTACGTGGGCCACTCGTTCAGCGAAGGGGCGCGCAACCACGCCCCGGTGCATCTGGGCTTTAGCGAGCTGAACGACACCTTCCTGCTGCCGTTTGAAATGGCGGTCAAGCTGGCAAACGCCGGTTCGGTCATGCCCGCCTACCACGATATCGACAATCAGCCGGGGCACAGCGACAGCTTCCTGCTGACCACCGTCCTGCGCGAACAGTGGGGCTTCGACGGCATTATTGTGGCGGACTACGGCGGCGTCAGCCTGCTGCACCAGCATCACGGCATTTCCCACGATGCGGCCGAATCCGCCGCGCTGGCCTTCAACGCCGGGCTGGACGTCGAGCTGCCGAAAGATGACTGCGCGCGGCATCTGGCAGACGCCGTTGAGCGCGGGCTGATCTCTATGGCGAAAGTGGATGAGATTGTGGGCCGTGTGCTGACCGAAAAATTCCGCCTCGGCCTGTTTGAGAACCCGTATGCCGATGAAAACGGCATCGATCTGCAAAATGAGATGACCCGCCAGGTGGCGCGGGAGGTGGCGACAAAATCGATCACGCTGCTGGAAAACAACGGCATTCTGCCGCTAAATGGTAAGCCCCGCGTGGCGCTTGTGGGACCGACGGCAGACGATCCGCTGGCGTTGCTCAGCGGCTACAGCTTCCCGGTGCATCTGATCATCAGCGATATGGTTGAGGAGACCTCGCAGGTGACGACCCCGCGCGCGGCGCTGGAACACTACCTCGGCGCGTCTCAGGTCCGTTACGCCAAAGGGTGTCACATCATCGAGAAACGGATGGCGGGTGCGCCGGTCTTCCCGGGCGACAGCGGCGGTAAGCCGATGCAGCAGTCTCCCGTGTCGCAAAGCACCGCGCTGATCCCCGAGGCGGTCAACGCCGCGCAGGAGAGTGACGTGGTGGTGGCCTGCGTGGGCGATCTCGCCGGGCTGTTCCAGAGCGGTACCGTGGGGGAAGGTTCCGACACCGATTCCCTGAACCTGCCGGGTGTTCAGCAGCAGCTGCTGGAGGCGCTGGTGGCGACGGGCAAACCGGTGATTGTCGTGATGACCGGCGGGCGTCCTTACACTCTTCAGGGCCTGGAGGACAAGGTGGCCGCGCTGATCGTGGCGTGGGCACCGGGGCAGGAAGGGGGCTGGGCGATTGCGGACGTGTTAACGGGACGGGCAGAGCCGCAGGGCCGTCTGGTGGTGAGCGTGCCGAAAAGCGCCGGGGCCATGCCGTATTACTACAATCACAAGCTCAAAAGCGGCGGCACGCCGTTTGCGTTCCACTTCGGTTCACGTTATCCGTTTGGCTTCGGCCTCGGCTGGACGACGTTTCGCTGGAATGCTGCCCGCGTCGCTGAAAGCAGCGTGCCGGTCGACGGCGAGGTGAGGCTGAGCGTGGATATTACCAATACCGGAGAGCGCAGCGGCAGCGAGGTGGTGCAGGTTTACGTCAGGGATAAGGTCGCCACCCAGGTGCGGCCGCTCCAGGAGCTGAAGGCCTTCCAGCGCGTCACGCTCTCGCCGGGCGAAACCGCCACGCTCAGCTTTACGCTGCCGGTGGAGATGTTCAACTTCACCCGTCGCGACGGGAAACGCATCGTTGAGCCGGGCGAGTTTGAACTGCAGGTTGGCGCATCGTCGGCGGATATCCGCCAGGTGGTGACGGTCAATGTGACCGGGGAAACGCGGGTGCTGCCTGCCGAGTGGCGGATGCTCAGTACCTGTGAGGTTACGCGCGCGTAGTCAGGATAAAAAAAAGCCCATCGTGGGAGATGGGCAAAGACTACACACAGCAATTCGTTGTTTCACTCAGGGGATTTCCATGCTTATAAATCAAGGTGTTGATTTATAACCGTGTGCTAATAGTAGGCATGTCCGCTTTTAGCGTCGATCGGATTCGTCTCAATAGTTAAAGAGATATAAAGATTTCTTGAGGTTATGAGCAGATTGAGTGCAGAAATTGCGGGTCTGACCAGTGTGCAACGAATAAATACTTTAGCAGCGTTAAAGTATTGGGTGGGGGAATGTAGGCCGGGTAAGCGTTAGCGCCACCCGGCAAAAACTTAATGCGTGTTCTTCTCTTCCAGCTCTTCCAGTTCGCTCAAAATCACGTCCGGGTCGGTTCCCGGCGGCGGAATTTCATGCACCCAGGCGGAGAACAGACGCCAGGTAACGGCGAGCAGCACCGGGCCGATAAACAGGCCAATCATGCCGAAGGCAATCAAGCCGCCAATCACCCCGGAGAGGATCAGGATCAGCGGCAGGTCGGCACCCATGCGGATGAGTATCGGACGAATGACGTTATCCATGGTGCCGACCACGCAGCTCCAGACCAGCAGCACCGTTCCCCATGTGGTATCTCCCGTCCAGTAGAGCCAGATAATGCAGGGCACCAGCACCAGCAGCGGCCCCAGTTGTGCAAGACAGGTCATCAGCATGACAACGGTGAATATCGTGGCATACGGTACGCCGGAAATCGCCAGACCAATACCGCCCAGCACCGCCTGCACCAGCGCGGTGACCACCACGCCCAGCGCCACCGCGCGTACGGCCTGCGCCGCCAGCAGTACCGCAGCGTCACCGCGTTTGCCCGCCAGGCGGGTGGCAAAGTGACGAACGCCCAAAGCCACCTGCTCACCGCGCCAGTAAAGCAGGGCGCTGAAGAGGAGCATCAGGGTACAGTGCATCATAAAGCGGCCAATATGCGCCGCCTGACCCACAAACCAGGTGGTGGTGGTGCCAATATATGGGCGCACTTTTGCCATCAGCGCGCTGCCGCCCATCTCCAGCAGGCTGTGCCAGCCGCTGTAGAGCTTGGCGCCCACGACCGGAATGCTGTTCAGCCAGGCGAGATCCGGCAGCGTGAGATCGCCGCTGGTCACGGCGCGGATCACCGGGCCGCTGGAGTCGACGAGACTGTTTACCAGCAGCGCAATGGGAATAATAAACAGCAGGAACAGCAGCAGCGTCATGACCAGCACCGCTAACCCGCGGCGGTCGAACAGCAGCTTCTGCAAGCGCAGCAGCAGAGGCCACGTGGCAACGACAACGGTCGCGGCCCAGGCGAAGCCAAGAATAAAGGGTTGAACAATCCACAGACACGCAATGATCATGAGGGCCAGGAACAGCACCGACAGCAAAATTTGCGCAACATCCCTGGGCTGGCGAAGATTGACCATAAATGAAACTTTCCTTAAAAGAACGCCAGCGCGGCTGGCGGGAACGGAAAACCGCATCTCTTTAATCATTAATGATCTCAGCGGTTTTTAACAGGCGGATTTTGCCCGTAATTCTACGAAGCACATAAGAAAAAAATGTGATAAAACTTTCCGGACACAACGCAAACGATTTCACATTACTCTAATTAGGGTCGACAGTCATGATCCCACAGATTTCCCAGGCACCCGGCGTCGTTCAGCTGGTGCTTAATTTTTTGCAGGCACTGGAGCAACAGGGTTTTACAGGTGATACCGCCACGAACTATGCCGACAGGCTGACGATGGCAACCGATAACAGTATTTACCAGCTTCTTCCCGATGCCGTCGTTTTCCCTCGTTCTACGGCCGACGTGGCGCTGATTGCCCGACTCGCCACGCAGGAGCGCTTTGCCTCGCTGGTCTTTACGCCGCGCGGCGGCGGCACCGGTACCAACGGTCAGGCGCTGAACCAGGGCATTATTGTTGATATGTCGCGCTATATGAACCGCATCATTGAGATCAACCCGGAAGAGGGGTGGGTGCGGGTCGAAGCGGGCGTTATCAAAGATCAGCTTAACCAGTACCTCAAGCCTTACGGCTACTTTTTTGCCCCGGAACTTTCCACCAGTAACCGCGCGACCCTCGGCGGGATGATCAACACGGATGCCTCCGGTCAGGGCTCGCTGGTCTACGGCAAAACCTCCGATCACGTGCTGGGCGTGCGGGCCGTTCTGCTGGGCGGCGATATTCTCGATACGCAGCCGATGCCGGTCGAACTGGCGGAAACGCTGGGTAAAGATAACACCGCCAGCGGACGCATCTACCGTACCGTGCTGGAGCGCTGCCGCGACAACCGCCAGCTTATTCTCGACAAATTCCCCAAACTGAACCGCTTCTTAACGGGCTACGACCTGCGCCACGTCTTTAACGACGACCTGACCCAGTTCGATTTAACCCGCGTGCTCACCGGTTCCGAAGGGACGCTGGCGTTTATCACCGAGGCGCGGCTGGATATCACCCGCCTGCCGAAGGTGCGTCGTCTGGTGAACGTCAAATATGACTCTTTCGACTCCGCGCTGCGCAATGCGCCGTTTATGGTGGAGGCGAAAGCGCTGTCGGTGGAAACGGTCGACTCCAAAGTGCTCAACCTGGCCCGGGAAGATATTGTCTGGCACTCCGTCAGCGATCTCATTACCGACGTGCCGGACAAAGAGATGCTCGGTCTTAACATCGTGGAATTTGCTGGCGATGACGCGGAGCTGATTGAGCGTCAGGTCACCACGCTCTGCCAGCGACTGGATGAGCTGATTTCGCAGGGCGAAGGCGGCGTGATCGGCTGGCAACTCTGTAACGATCTGGCCGGGATTGAGCGTATCTATGCGATGCGTAAAAAAGCCGTGGGTCTGCTCGGCAATGCGAAAGGGGCGGCGAAGCCGATTCCCTTCGCCGAAGATACCTGCGTGCCGCCTGAGCATCTGGCGGATTATATCGTCGAGTTTCGCGCCCTGCTGGACAGCCACGGCCTGAGCTACGGCATGTTTGGCCACGTCGATGCCGGGGTGCTGCACGTGCGTCCGGCGCTGGATATGTGCGACCCGCAGCAGGAGATCCTGATGAAGCAGATCTCCGACGATGTGGTGGCCTTAACCGCTAAATACGGCGGTCTGCTGTGGGGCGAGCACGGGAAAGGGTTCCGCGCAGAATACAGCCCGGCGTTCTTCGGCGAACAGCTCTATGCGGAGCTGCGCAAGGTGAAAGCGGCTTTCGACCCGCATAACCGCCTCAACCCGGGTAAAATCTGCCCGCCAGAAGGCGTGGACGCCCCCATGCTGCAGGTGGATTCCGTCAAGCGCGGCACCTACGACAGACAGATCCCGATTGCGGTGCGCTCCTCCTGGCGCGGCGCGATGGAGTGCAACGGCAACGGCCTGTGCTTTAACTTTGACGTGAAAAGCCCGATGTGCCCGTCGATGAAAATCACCAGCAACCGCATTCATTCGCCGAAAGGGCGGGCGACGCTGGTGCGCGAGTGGCTGCGTCTGCTGGCGGACCGTGGCGTCGATCCCCTGAAGCTGGAGCAGGAGCTGCCGGAAAAACGGGCCAGCCTGCGCTCGCTGATTGAGCGCACCCGCAACAGCTGGCATGCCAACAAGGGCGAGTATGATTTCTCCCATGAGGTGAAAGAGGCGATGTCCGGCTGTCTGGCCTGTAAAGCCTGCTCGACCCAGTGCCCGATAAAAATCGACGTCCCGGAATTCCGCTCGCGCTTCCTGCAGCTTTACCACACGCGCTACCTCCGCCCGGTGCGCGACCATCTGGTGGCAACGGTGGAAAGCTACGCGCCGCTGATGGCGCGCGCGCCGAAGACCTTCAACTTCTTTATCAACCAGCCGCTGGTGCGCAAGCTTTCCGAAAAGCATATCGGCATGGTCGATCTGCCGCTGCTGTCGGTGCCGTCTCTGCAGCGCCAGCTCGTCGGGCATCGTTCGGCGAACATGACCCTGGAGCAGCTGGAGGCGCTCACGCCTGAGCAAAAAGCGAAGGTGGTGCTGGTGGTGCAGGATCCGTTTACCAGCTACTACGATGCCCAGGTGGTTGCGGACTTTATCCGCCTGTCGGAAAAGCTGGGCTATCAGCCGGTTGTGCTGCCGTTCTCGCCCAACGGCAAGGCGCAGCACATTAAAGGCTTCCTGACGCGCTTTGCGAAGACCGCGCAGAAAACAGCTGACTTCTTAAACCGCGTGGCGCAACTCGGGATACCGATGGTCGGCGTCGACCCGGCGCTGGTGCTGTGCTACCGCGATGAATACAGGCAGACGCTGGGCGATAAGCGCGGTGATTTCCACGTCATGCTGGTGCACGAGTGGCTGCCGACGGCCCTGGAAGACAAAGCGGTTCAGGACGTCAGCGGTGAGCCGTGGTATCTGTTCGGACACTGCACGGAAGTCACCGCGCTGCCTGGTGCCCCCGCGCAGTGGGCGTCCGTCTTTGCCCGCTTCGGCGCGAAGCTGGAGAGCGTTAGTGTGGGCTGCTGCGGCATGGCCGGCACGTACGGACACGAAGTGAAAAACCACGCCAACTCGCTCGGCATTTATGAGCTGTCCTGGCATCAGGCGATGCAGCGCTTGCCGCGAAACCGCTGTCTGGCGACGGGATACTCCTGCCGCAGCCAGGTGAAACGGGTAGAGGGTAACGGCGTACGCCACCCATTGCAGGCTTTACTGGAGATAATTGGATGATCTGGAAACGTGCCGTGACGCTGCAGGCGCTGAACGCCATGGGCGAGGGGAATATGGTGGGGCTGCTGGATATCCTGTTCACCCGCATTGGCGACGATGACATTGAGGCCACCATGCCTGTCGATCATCGCACCCACCAGCCGTTTGGTTTATTGCACGGCGGTGCGTCCGTCGTGCTGGCCGAAACCCTGGGCTCGGTGGCGGGATATCTCTGTACCGAAGGGGAGCAGAAGGTGGTCGGACTCGAGGTGAATGCTAATCATATCCGCTCGGTACGCAGCGGGCGCGTGCGCGGCGTGTGCCGCGCGCTGCACGCCGGTAGTCGCCACCAGGTATGGCAGATTGACATTCTCGACGAGCAGGATCGCCTGTGCTGCTCTTCAAGGTTGACGACAGCGGTTGTGTAAAGTTTTCAGATGTTTTGCCTTTGGTCAAAAACTAGCCAGCGGGTTGTGATATACTGGTCAGGTTTTGTACATAAGCGAGGACATCATGGATACTGAAATAACCCCAACACAGCTGGCAATTGAATATTTACGTCGCGATAAGAGCAATCTGTCCCCGGCGCAGTACCTGAAAAAGCTGAAACAGCTTGAGCTGGAATTTACAGATTTGCTGGCGCTCTCTTCGAATGAGCTGAAAGAAGAGATCTACTTTGCCTGGCGGTTGGGCGTTCACGTCCATTGAGAGAGTAATGTTGAAAAGGCCGCAACTGCGGCCTTTTTTGTGTCTGAGATTCAGTATTTAGCGGGGAGCTTGTTGATTTTGATAAGCCTGCCTTCTTCCATTTCGATAAATCCGCCGGTTTTCAAATCCGCCAGAATGCGCATCACGCCGCTGCGGGAGAGGTGGGTTTTCTCCCTGATATACTTTTCCGCCGTCACGCTGAGCCGATAATCTTCCTCTTCCTCCGTCAGCTTTATTAACTGCTGGCGAATCATCTCATACGCCGTCGGCGCGCCCTGCGGCATCACGTTGTTATAGAGACGGCTATACACATACATGAGCTGTTGAGAGAGCAGTCCCCAAAGCGCCTTCTCTTTAATAATGGCATTCACCCTTTCTGTGGTGATCGTCCCGATCAGGCACGGGCTGACGGTCTTAAGATAATCACTAAAATAGATATCAGTGAGGTTAGCGAGGCCGAAAACAGCAGGGCTTCGGGCCGTAGACAGCATCATGTTATCGCTTCTTCTGTAGACGGCGATGGTTCCTTCAAGAATTAAATAGCACATACCCTGACCATTGACCTGCAGGTCCAGCCGCTCGCCGCGGGCGGTATGTCGCGTTGTGCAATCAGGTAACAGGTGTGAAATAAGCGCTTGCGCGTGGGGAGAACCCCGCTGAGACTTTTCTGGAAGGGACATGGTTGCCGACAGCCTTAAAAAAAACCTGGCTAATTATAGCGCTTCTCTTTGGGGCGGGTAAGCGAGTTGCTTGTTATTGCATGATACCGTACGCGATTGCCGGGTGGCGGTTACGGCACCCGGCATTTTCCTCAGACGTTCGCCGCACTTATCAGCCGCGACTTCATGGACTGATACGCCGATGCGGCATAGTCCTCTGCCCAGCGCTGGTCCTCAATCGCCTCCAGCTGCACCGCGCAGTACTTCGTTTCCGGGGTTTTGGAGATGGGATCGAGGTTATCCTGGGTTAGCTCGTTGCAGGCGCCAATCCACCACTGATAGGTCATATAAACGGCCCCGGCGTTGATGCGCTCGCTGATGCTGGCGCGGGAAATTACTTTCCCCCGGCGGGAGCGTACCCAGACCAGCTGTCCGTCAGTAATGCCCAGCTTGTCCGCATCGGCAGGGTTCATTTGCACCCGGCCCGGCTCGTCGGCCAGGCTTTGCAGCGCGGCACAGTTCCCGGTCATGGAGCGGCAGGAGTAGTGGCCCACCTCGCGGACCGTACAGAGCACCAGCGGGAAATCCGCATCCGGAGTTTCCGCCGGCGCGCGCCACGGTGCGGCAAAGAGCTGCCCTTTACCGCTCGGGGTATCGAACTGATTATCTTTGTACAGGTACGGCGTACCGGGATGATCCAGCGTCGGGCACGGCCATTGAACGTGACCCATCTCGCCCATTTTTTCATACGTCACGCCGTAGAAGAGCGGGCACAGCTCGCGCATCTCGTCCCAGATCTGCTGGTTGGAGTCATAATGCATCGGATAGCCCATCTCGGTGGCGAGCAGGCTGATGATCTCCCAGTCGCGCTTCACGTTGCCGCTGGCTTCAATGGCTTTGCCAAAACGCTGGAAGCCGCGATCGGCACAGGTAAAGACGCCGCCGTGTTCACCCCATGAGGTAGCCGGAAGCAGAACGTCCGCCACCTCTGCCGTTTTGGTCATAAAGATGTCCTGAACCACGACAAACTCGAGCGCTTCAAAACCGCTGCGCACCAGGCCGAGATCGGCTTCCGTCTGGAGCGGATCTTCTCCCATGATGTAATAGGCTTTGACCTTGCCTTCCAGCGCAAGATGCGGCACTTCGGTAATGCGCGTCCCGACGCGATCGTCCATTTTATTGACATCAATACCCCAGGCATCAGCGAACTTCTGCCGGACCGCCGGGTCGGTCACATCCTGATAGCCGGGGAACATATTCGGCAGTACGCCCATATCGCAGGCACCCTGGACGTTGTTCTGACCGCGCACCGGCCCGACGCCGACGGCAGGGCGACCGAGATTCCCGGTCAGCAGCGCCAGGCTGGACAGCCCTTTGACCACGTCAACGGCCTGACCAAACTGGGTCACGCCCATTCCCCACATCACGGTAGCGGAAGGAGCCGCCGCGAACGTGCGCATCGCCTGGCGGACATCACGGGCGGGGATGCCGGTAAGATGTTCGACCTTCTCAGGCGCATAGTCTTTTACCGTTTGCCGGTAGGCCTCAAGCCCTTCCGTAAAGCGCGCCACGTAGCTTTTGTCGTACAGCTCCTCTTCCAGCAGCACATAGCCAAAGGCGTTCACCAGCGCCATGTTGCTGCCGTTTTTCAGCTGAAGATGTTGGTCGGCAATACGCGCCGTTTCAATACGGCGCGGATCGCAGACGATAATTTTTGCGCCGTTTTCACGCGCTTTCAGCACGCGGCGGGCAACGATAGGGTGGGAGTCCGCGCAGTTATAGCCAAACACCAGCAGACATTTTGAGTTTTCAATATCGTTAATGGAGTTGCTCATCGCGCCGTTGCCGAGCGTTTCCTGTAAACCCGCCACGGACGGGCCATGACAGACGCGCGCGCAGCAGTCCACGTTGTTGGTGTTCAGCACCGCGCGGGCAAACTTTTGCATCACGTAGTTGGTTTCATTGCCGGTGCCGCGAGAGGAGCCGGTGGTCATGATCGACCGCGGCCCGTGCTGCGCTTTAATGCTGCTGAGCCTGTGGGCGGTGTAGCGGATCGCCTCTTCCCAGGTAACGGGGGTGAAGGCTTCGCCTTTGCGGTAGCGGATCATGGGCTGGGTAAGGCGGGGGGTGAGAAGACGGGTGTCGTTGAGGAAGTCCCAGCCGTAAAACCCTTTCAGACATAAGGTGCCCTGGTTTGTGACCCCCTCTGCCGCTTCGGCACGGATGATACGGTTATTTTCAACGACAAGGTTCAATTTACAGCCTGCACCGCAGTACGGGCAGACGCTGGCGATCTTTTTCATCAATAACAGACCTGTTAAGAAATGAAGCAAAGTTGACTGGAAACCCAGTCCCGTATACGGAGGTAAGCAGGAACCGTGCCAGGTTGGTTTTTCATGGATTACAGGGCGTTATGCGGGGAGGGCGCGTGTCATCGTCAGGCCGATCGTCAGTTTTGACGATGACACGTTAGGGGGCGTGGCGAGCAGGAACTCAGAGATCGTCCATCGTGTAACCCACCACGATTTCCAGCGTCTTGCGAATCACATCCGCCTGAACCACGTCATTGGTGGCTTCCAGCGTCTGAATGAGCCAGAGGATGATCGCCTTATTGGACAGATGCCCTTCGGAGGCCAGAACACAGCGTACTGCAGTAGAAAAAATAGCGGACTCTTCAGCAAAACGATCGCCTGCATGGCGGAAATACTCCGCCAGCGCACTGTCTAAAAAAGCAGAGTGATATTCGGGTTGAAGCTGAATATTTTGTCTCATTTGTTCTCACCGTAGCTGTTAAATTGCAGTCAATGTATTTTTTTGGGATCGGACGGTTTTCCACTTCCAAATAACGGCACTACATTGTCTCGGTTATCGTTGAGAGATCCCTCTCTTATTGTTCGTCCTTGCGCGGTTCTGCGACGTGTAAAGGCGATGCTGTTTGAGCCGATCTCGGCAATCACCATCGCAAGTGTCTCCCGCCGCTGGGGATCCTTTTCATGTTCTTTCATGACCCGCAGACGCTGTAGCAAGCCTTCTGTTGTCACCGGCCCCCGCTCTTTCAGAAGAGAGAGAACGGCTTCACCGATAAGCTGGTCTATCAATCGGTCTGCGTTACTGCGATTCATATCCTTACCGTTCGAAGAGCAGACCAAGCAGCATGTGGTAATGCTCTTCCTCTTCCGGCCCATCGGCCTTTTCGAGGCGGCTGAGCAATTTTGTACAAAGCGATTTGCGATTAAGGTTTCGCCCGTCGCTGAGAATTTCAACAACCACCTGGCCCAGCGTTTCCTGTTGGGTCGGAAGAGCGGCTTTTTCGAAGTACTGTGCGATTGCTGCTGCGGAATCTGCGACGTAACCTTTCTGCTGCATGTTTCGCTCCTGTAAAATTTTGTAATCAGTAACGTTACATTTAAGGTATACACAATTTCCAAATCTGTACATCTAAAATGTACAGATTTTTAGATTTTTTTCGATATATCTTATAAATCATTTATTTTTCATTGCGTTGGGTTGGCGTTGTGATGGGGGTAGAGTGCAGGATATATTGTACAAAAAGCGCAGGTGCTGGTAAGTTGTACAGCCGAGTCAAACGGTCTCATTAACTGCCGTAAATGGTTGAGATGTAAATTATTTGTCAGGCAATTAATGTGCTATAAATGAACATTCCCCACGTCTTTCGTGGCCAAAACCCTAACCCCCCAGGAATAGCATGCTCACAACCATCATTTACCGCAGTCATATCTGCGAGGACGTTCCAGTGAAAGCGCTGGAAGCAATGGTCGCTGCTGCAAATCGTAAAAATCGGCAATCCAATGTCACGGGGATCCTGCTGTTTAACGGCACACATTTTTTTCAACTGCTTGAAGGGCCGGTTGAGAACGTGTCGGCTATCTATGAGCAGATCTGCAACGACCCGCGCCACCATAACGTGGTCGAGTTAATGCGCGATCACGGCCCTGTCCGGCGTTTTGGCAACGTGGGTATGGAGCTTTTTGATTTGCGCCACTTCGACCGGGACGAGGTGCTGCAGCAGATACTTAATAAGGGGACGACACGCTACCAGCTGGCCTATAACGATCGCCCTCTGCAGTTTTTCCGCACCTTTGTCGAGGCCACGGAAAAAGCGAACTATTTTGAACTGCCGCCTGCGGATACATGGGATTTCGTACGCGAAGAGACGCGTTTGTCCGCACAGCCTGAGGTGGTCGCGAAAGGGGCGGATTGCAGCTTCGCGTTCCAGCCGATAGTCGATCCGTTTATGCAGCAGGTTGTCTCCTGGGAGGCGCTTCTCCGCACCCCGTCCGGCGACTCGCCGGGGGCCTATTTCGCCAGTCTTCCGCAGGAGGAAGTGTACACCTCTGATTTGCAGAGCAAGCAGGTGGCTCTGTCTATGGCCAGCGCGCTGGGGTTACAGGACCAGACGTTATCCCTGAACCTGCTGCCTATGACGCTGGTTAACATTCCCAACGCCGTGGATTTTCTGCTCACCGCGATTGAAGCAAACGGGTTTGTACCTGAGCAAATCGTGGTGGAGTTCACCGAGAGCGAAGCCATTTCCCGTTTTGATGAATTCACGGATTCGGTCAGGCAGTTAAAAAGCGCGGGTATCAGCGTGACGATCGATCACTTTGGTGCCGGTTTTGCCGGGCTGCAGCTGCTGGCCCACTTCCAGCCTGACAGAATTAAGATTAATCGCGATCTGGTCGCGAACGTGCATAAAAGTGGCCCCCGACAGGCCATCATTCAGGCGATCATCAAATGCTGTTCCTCGCTTGAAATCCAGTTCTGCGCGGTGGGGGTAGAGAAGGCAGAAGAGTGGATGTGGCTGGAATCTGCGGGAATTTCCCAGTTCCAGGGGCATCTTTTTGCCAGCCCCCGGCACGGCGGTATTCCAGCCATTGCCTGGCCGGAGAAAAAGTTCGAATTGTGATAAAGCTGTACACAATCGGACAGACGTAACTGTACGAACGGTAAATTTTATACAACAATGTATTAACAGGTGAATGGCGTCGTAAGCCATTCACCCGTTCAAAATGCGGTCTTAGTTATACAAATGGTGTGTACAATCTGATAAGGTTGGTGCAGTTAGGTATGGAAGTTCTGAGCGTGAGGGAGTTAATGGCCTATTACAGTATCGGCGAAGTGGCCGAACGATGCGGTATCAACCCCGTTACGCTGCGTGCCTGGCAGCGCCGTTATGGATTGTTGAAGCCGCAGCGCAGCGAAGGGGGCCATCGTCAGTTTGACGATGAAGATATCCTGCGTATAGAAGAGATCAAACGCCTGATGAAGAGCGGCGTTTCGGTCGGGAAAGTAAAAGCCTTGCTGGAAAACAAGGAAGTGTTGACTCAGGGTAACTGGGTCTCGTTCCAGGAAGAGATGATGACCGTTCTGCGCTACGCCAGCCCGGCAAAGCTGCGCGCCAAAATTGGTGAGTTCCGCCGAGATCACCCGATAGATTCCCTGATTGACAATATCATTTCTCCCGTCCGTCAGCGGATGAACCAGGACCAAAATACCGTGCGTCACATGGCGAGCCTGTTAGACGGAGTCCTGATTGAATTCGCGATTGCAAGCCTGGCGGAGTCCCGTAAGAAAGCCGGTAAAGACGCTCTCCTGATCGGCTGGGAGTGCGATGACCGCACCCATCTGTGGCTCGAAGCCGCGCGCTTAGCGCAGAAGGGCTGGCACATCGACGTCCTGGCAGAACCGATTGATTCGCCGCGTCCTGAACTGTTCCCGGGGCAAAAAATCTTCGTCTGGACGGGGAAATCGCCAACGCCTCGACAGCAGGAACAGCTCGACCACTGGCGTGAACAGGGGTTTGCTGTCTCATTTCATCATTAAGTGTAAGAGGCCTTGAGGGCCTTTTTTTATTTTTGTCACTTTCCACGCAAAAGCTATCTCAAAAATAGGCATTTCCAATGCATATTTTACGTTTCTCCTCTCCTGCCCAAATGCCACAACGAAATGCATTATTAATCAATGTATTGAACAATTGAATCCATCCTGCCTGCATCCTGCCACAGGGTCTATGCTTAATAAAAGTAGGCAAAAAGGGCGGTTTAGCCGAATGCCCCTGCTGACAGAGGGTTGAAGTGATAATCGTTATCACTAACATGGTGTTATGCCCTGATGGCTTATCAGATGAGGTGGACCTATGGAACTGCATTCAGAAACCTTTAATCCTGCCGATTTTGCCTGGCGCGGGTTAACGCTCACGCCAGCGGCGGCGGCACATATTCACGAGCTGGTGGCGAAAAAGCCCGAGATCCTCGGCGTGCGTTTAGGTGTCAAACAGACCGGCTGCGCAGGTTTCGGTTACGTGCTTGATACCGTCACCGAACCCGAGAAAGATGACCTGGTGTTTGAGACTGACGGCGCGAAACTGTACGTCGCGCTGCAGGCCATGCCCTTTATCGACGGCACCGAAGTGGACTACGTCCGCGAAGGCTTAAACCAGTTATTCAAATTTCATAACCCGAAAGCCCAGAACGAATGCGGCTGCGGCGAAAGCTTTGGGGTATAGGCGGAACTATGTCTCGTAATACTGAAGCAACGAGTGAAGTAAATACCTGGAGCGGCGGGCACCTCAACTATAAAGAGGGGTTCTTCACCCAGCTGCAGACCGATGAGCTGGCAAAAGGCATCAACGAGGATGTCGTGCGGGCGATCTCGGCGAAACGTAACGAGCCCGAGTGGATGCTGGAGTTTCGCCTGAGCGCCTACCGCGCCTGGCTGGAGATGGAAGAGCCGCACTGGCTGAAAGCGCATTATGACAAGCTGAACTACCAGGATTACAGCTACTACTCCGCGCCCTCCTGCGGCAGCTGCGATGACACCTGCGCCTCGCAGCCCGGCGCGGTGCAGCAAACCGGCGCAGAGAACAGTTTCCTCAGCAAAGAGGTGGAAGAAGCCTTTAACCAACTGGGCGTACCGGTGCGCGAAGGGAAAGAGGTGGCGGTGGACGCTATCTTTGACTCGGTCTCGGTGGCGACCACCTACCGCGAGAAGCTGGCAGAGCAGGGGATCATTTTCTGCTCCTTCGGCGAAGCGATTCACGATCATCCTGAACTGGTGAAAAAGTACATCGGAACCGTGGTGCCCTCTAACGACAACTTCTTTGCGGCGCTTAACGCTGCGGTGGCCTCGGACGGCACCTTTATTTACGTGCCGAAAGGCGTGCGCTGTCCGATGGAGCTTTCCACCTATTTCCGCATTAATGCCGAAAAAACCGGCCAGTTCGAACGTACCATTCTGGTCGCGGATGAAGGGAGCTACGTCAGCTACATCGAAGGGTGCTCCGCCCCGGTCCGCGACAGCTATCAGCTGCACGCGGCGGTGGTGGAGGTCATCATCCATAAAGACGCCGAGGTGAAATACTCGACGGTGCAAAACTGGTTCCCGGGCGACGGCAATACCGGCGGCATCCTGAACTTCGTGACCAAGCGTGCGCTGTGCGAAGGCGAAAACAGCAAGATGTCGTGGACCCAGTCCGAAACCGGTTCGGCCATCACCTGGAAATACCCGAGCTGCATCCTGCGCGGGGATAACTCCATCGGCGAGTTTTACTCGGTGGCGCTTACCAGCGGCCATCAGCAGGCGGACACCGGCACCAAGATGATCCACATTGGTAAAAACACCAAATCGACCATTATCTCGAAAGGGATTTCCGCCGGACACAGTCAGAACAGCTATCGCGGGCTGGTGAAAATCATGCCGACGGCGACCAATGCGCGAAACTTCACCCAGTGTGACTCGATGCTGATTGGCGCTGACTGCGGGGCGCATACCTTCCCATACGTCGAATGCCGTAATAACACGGCCCAGCTGGAGCACGAGGCGACCACGTCACGGATTGGGGAAGATCAGCTCTTCTACTGCCTGCAGCGCGGGATCAGCGAAGAGGATGCCATCTCGATGATCGTAAACGGCTTCTGTAAGGACGTGTTCTCTGAACTGCCGCTGGAATTTGCCGTTGAAGCCCAGAAACTCCTCGCCATCAGTCTTGAACACAGCGTCGGTTAAGGAAAGCACATGTTAAGCATTAAAGATTTACAGGTCAGCGTAGAAGATAAAGCCATCCTGCGTGGCCTCAATTTTGACGTCAAGCCGGGCGAAGTCCACGCCATCATGGGGCCGAACGGTTCCGGGAAAAGTACGCTTTCTGCGACGCTGGCGGGACGCGAAGATTATGAGGTGACCCACGGCTCGGTCGAATTTAACGGCAAAGATCTGCTGGAGATGTCGCCGGAAGACCGCGCGGGCGAGGGCATCTTTATGGCCTTCCAGTATCCGGTAGAAATCCCCGGCGTCAGCAACCAGTTCTTCCTGCAAACCGCGCTCAACGCGGTGCGGAAATACCGGGGGCTGGAGGCGCTCGACCGCTTCGACTTCCAGGATTTAATGGAAGAGAAAATCAAGCTGCTGAAAATGCCGGAAGATTTGCTCACCCGCTCGGTGAACGTCGGTTTTTCCGGCGGCGAGAAAAAGCGTAACGACATTTTGCAGATGGCGGTGCTGGAGCCCGAGCTGTGCATTCTGGATGAGACCGACTCCGGTCTGGATATCGACGCCCTGAAGATTGTCGCCGACGGGGTGAACGCCCTGCGCGACGGCAAGCGCTCGTTTATTATCGTCACCCACTACCAGCGCATTCTGGACTACATCAAGCCGGATTACGTCCACGTGCTTTACCAGGGGCGCATTGTGAAATCCGGTGATTTTACGCTGGTTAAACAACTGGAGGAGCAGGGTTATGGCTGGCTTACCGAACAGCAGTAATGCGCTCCAGCAGTGGCACCGGCTGTTTGAAGCCCAGGGCGGCACGCGCTCTGAGCAGGCGCAACAGCATCTGCAGCAGATGCTGCGTCTTGGCCTGCCGACGCGTAAGCATGAGAACTGGAAATACACCCCGCTTGATGGCTTGCTGAACGCTGAGTTTGTTACCCGTCTGGCGGATCTCACGCCTGCGCAGCGTGACGCGCTGGCAGTTGGCGTGGATGCCGTGCGCCTGGTGTTTGTCGACGGTCAGTTCCGCCCTGAGCTGAGCGACACGCTCCAGGAGAGCGGCTTTGAGATTGAGATAAACGACGATCGCCAGCGCCTGAGCGCCCCGGTTCAGCCTGAGGTCTTTCTGCACCTGACCGAAAGCCTGGCCCGCAGCGTGACGCATATCGGCGTGAAGCGTAACCAGCGTCCGGCCAAACCGCTGCTGCTGATGCACATCACTCAGGGTCTGGACGGCGCCGAAATCAATACCGCGCACTATCGCCACCATCTTGAGCTGGCGGAGGGGGCGGAGGCCACGGTCATCGAACACTACGTCAGCCTCAATGAGACACGTCACTTTACCGGGTCGCGACTGACGATGAACGTGGCGGCGAATGCCCAGCTACACCACATCAAGCTGGCGTTTGAGAATGCGCAGAGCCACCACTTTGCCCATAACGACATTGTCCTGGGACAGGATGCCGCCGCGTACAGCCACAGCTTCCTGCTCGGCGGGGCGGTGCTGCGCCACAACACCAGCACGCAGCTCAACGGTGAAAACACCACGCTGCGCATCAACAGCCTGGCGATGCCGGTTAAATCAGAGGTATGCGATACGCGCACCTGGCTTGAGCACAACAAAGGCTACTGCAACAGCCGCCAGCTGCACAAAACCATCGTGAGTGATAAAGGGCGCGCGGTGTTTAACGGCCTGATTAACGTGGCGCAGCACGCCATTAAAACCGACGGGCAGATGACCAACAACAATCTGCTGTTAGGTCGCCTTGCAGAGGTGGACACCAAGCCGCAGCTGGAGATCTACGCCGACGACGTGAAATGCAGCCACGGTGCGACGGTCGGGCGAATCGACGACGAGCAGATGTTCTACCTGCGCTCGCGCGGCATCGACCAGCAGGCGGCGCAGAAAATGATTATCTACGCGTTTGCCGCCGAACTGACGGAAGCGCTGCACGATGGTCAGTTAAAACTGCAGGTGCTGGATCGGATCGGTCAGCGCCTGCCTGGAGGCGAAGCATGAGTTTTCCCGTCGAAAAAGTACGGGCAGATTTCCCGGTTCTGACCCGTGAAGTAAACGGTCTGCCGCTGGCCTACCTGGACAGCGCGGCCAGCGCGCAGAAGCCGAATCAGGTGGTGGATGCCGAAGCCGAGTTTTATCGCCACGGCTATGCCGCCGTGCATCGCGGTATTCACACCCTGAGCGCCGAGGCGACCCAGCGTATGGAAAACGTGCGCACGCAGCTTGCTGCCTTCCTTAACGCCCGCTCGCCGGAAGAACTGGTCTTTGTTCGCGGGACCACCGAAGGGATCAACCTTGTCGCTAACAGCTGGGGCAACGCGCAGGTCCACGCGGGGGATAACATCATCATCACCCAGATGGAGCACCACGCCAATATCGTCCCGTGGCAGATGCTCTGCGAGCGCGTAGGGGCGCAGCTGCGGGTGATCCCACTAAACGCTGACGGGACGCTTCAGCTTGAGCAGCTTGACCTCTTGCTGGACGACCGCACGCGGCTGGTGGCGGTTACCCAGGTCTCCAACGTGCTGGGGACAGAAAACCCGGTGGCAGAGATCGTCGAGAAGGCCCATCAGGCGGGCGCAAAGGTCCTGATTGACGGCGCTCAGGCGGTGATGCACCACGCGGTTGACGTCCAGGCGCTGGACTGTGATTTCTACGTCTTTTCAGGCCACAAGCTCTACGGGCCGACCGGGATTGGCGTGCTGTATGTGAAAGAAGAGATCCTGCAGGCGATGCCGCCGTGGGAAGGGGGCGGGTCGATGATCGCCACCGTCAGCCTGACGGAAGGCACAACCTACGCGCGCGCCCCGTGGCGTTTTGAGGCGGGCACGCCCAACACCGGGGGCATTATCGGGCTGGGGGCGGCGGTCTCTTACGTCTCTGCCATCGGTCTTGATGCCATTCAGGAGTATGAACAGCTGCTGATGCACTACGCGCTTGCAGAGCTTGCCAGCGTGCCGGATTTGACCCTCTACGGGCCTGCCAACCGGCAAGGGGTAATCGCGTTTAATCTTGGGAAACACCACGCCTATGACGTGGGCAGTTTCCTCGATAACTACGGCGTGGCGGTCCGCACCGGGCACCACTGCGCCATGCCGCTGATGGCGTTTTACCAGGTACCGGCAATGTGCCGCGCATCGCTGGTGATGTACAACACGACGGAAGAGGTCGACAGGCTGGTGGCGGGGCTGAAGCGCATTCACCAGCTGCTGGGCTAACGGAGAGGCAAAAGATGGCAGAGCTGCCGGACAAAGATAAATTACTGCGCAACTTCTCGCGTTGCGCAAACTGGGAAGAGAAGTATCTCTATATCATCGAGCTGGGACAGCGTTTGCCGCCGCTCGGTGAAGAGGCGCGCAGCCCGGAGAACAGTATTCAGGGCTGCCAGAGCCAGGTGTGGATTGTGATGGCGCAGTCGGATGACGGCACGATTGAATTGCGCGGCGACAGCGATGCCGCCATTGTAAAAGGGCTTATTGCGGTCGTCTTTAGCCTTTACCAGCAGATGTCTGCGCAGGATATCGTCGCGTTCGATGTTCGTCCGTGGTTTGAAAAAATGGCCTTAACCCAACACCTCACCCCGTCCCGCTCTCAGGGACTGGAAGCGATGATTCGCGCCATTCGCGCCAAAGCTGCAATCCTTAGCTAGACTTACAGAACAGCATTCATTCTGTTTCGCGAGGTGGTTCCCGCCTCGCTGGTTTTTCAGCTTTCTGGCGTTCTGTCAGTGAATAAGGAATCTCAGCATGAAGCGCGCGTCTCTCATTACTCTATTACTCCTCAGTTCGCTCGGCGCCCTTCATTCGGCCCGCGCGATGGACTATCCGTTGCCGCCCGCAGGCAGTCGTCTGATTGGGCAAAATCAAACCTACACGATACAGGAAGGGGATAATAAGCTGCAGACCATCGCCCGCCGGTTTAATACGGCGGCGCAGGTGCTCCTGGAAACCAACAATACCATTGCGCCGGTAAACCCTGCGCCGGGCACCGTGATAACCATTCCGTCGCAAATGCTGTTGCCGGATACGCCCCGCGAGGGGATTGTGGTGAATCTTGCTGAGCTTCGGCTCTACTACTTCCCGCCGGGGCAAAATATTGTTCAGGTTTATCCTCTGGGCATTGGTCAGCTGGGGCTGGAAACGCCGGTGACGACCACGCGGGTGAGCCAGAAGATCCCGAATCCCACCTGGACACCCACGCCGGGCATACGAGCACGTTCTCTGGAGCAGGGCATTAAACTGCCTCCGGTGGTCCCTGCCGGGCCAAATAACCCGCTAGGACGCTTCGCACTGCGTTTAGGCGTGGGGAATGGGGAATATCTCATTCATGGCACCAGCGCGCCGGACAGCGTTGGCCTGCGTGTCAGCTCTGGCTGTATGCGGATGAACGCCCCGGACATTAAGGCGCTGTTCGAACAGGTGCGGGTGGGCACGCGGGTGCAGATTATCAATGAACCCGTGAAGTTCTCCGTGGAGCCGGATGGTAAACGCTATATTGAGGTCCACCGTCCGCTGGCGCAGGTAGAAGGGGAAAATCCGCAGGTCTCGCCAATTACCCATTCCGCCGACTTTGCGGCCTTTGTTTCTCAGGCAGGAAGCGATAAGGCGCTGATTGATAAAGCGCTGTCACGTCGTGCAGGGATCCCGGTTATTGTGTCGTCCGGTAGCGGCCCGTCAGCCAGCAATAGCGTGTTGTCGGTGCAGAACAGCCGGGTGTCTGCTGCGGTAGCGGAAGATGAAGGGGAGAGGGTGACGCAGTAGGCGTTTGACGCAGGCAAAAAAAATGGCGCACAATGTGCGCCATTTTATTAACAGGTACTATTACTTACGGTATTTAGTAGCCTGGTTGTCCAGACGCTGGTTAGCGCGAGCTGCGTCGTCTTTAGCAGCCTGAACGTCGGAACGCATTGCGTTCACGTCGTTGCTCAGCTGGTCAACTTTAGCGTTCAGAGTCTGAACGTCAGAAGACAGCTGATCGATTTTAGCGTTGCTGGAGCAACCAGCCAGCAGAGTAGAACCCAGGATTACCGCGCCCAGTACCAGTTTAGTACGATTCATTATTAATACCCTCTAGATTGAGTTAATCTCCATGTAGCGTTACAAGTATTACACAAAGTTTTTTGGGTTGAGAATATTTTTTTGATGGGAATACACCTATTTTTGATCGTTCGCTCAAAGAAGCACCGAATCAGCCGGTTTCGGGCAAAAATCTAAGGAAAAAAAGGCATTTATCATCGGATTCATCTTAGATAATTCGCAATTAAATAGAAAAACCCGATTTGCATTTTGAATGCGTTTGGCTAATGCCGGGAATAAAAAAAGCGCCCAATGGGCGCTTTTTATCCAAATTAATTCGTTCGGGAATTATTACAGCACGTGAACAGATGCGGTATTGGTGGTGCCGCTTGGTACCAGGGCGCCAGAAACCATGACCACAACGTCGCCTTTCTGTGCCAGACCGCTTTCCAGAGCCAGTGCTTTACCCTGAATGTAGAAATCGTCAGTAGAGGCGATCTCTTTAACCAGGTGCGCAACGACGCCTTTGCTCAGCACCAGCTGACGAGCGGTGGTTTCGTTGGTGGTCAGGGCCAGGATGGTCGCATCCGGGAAGTATTTACGCACGGCGCGCGCAGATTTACCGCCCTGAGTAGCAACCACAATCAGTGGTGCTTCCAGTTTCTCAGCAGTTTCTACCGCACCGCGGCATACTGCTTCGGTGATACGCAGCTTGCGGCTGTCGTTGTTGAAGTCCAGACGGCTGGTCATCACGCGGTCAGTACGTTCACAGATGGTCGCCATGATGCCGACCGCTTCCAGCGGGTATTTACCTTTCGCGGATTCACCGGACAGCATTACTGCGTCAGTACCGTCGAGAATGGCGTTTGCCACGTCGCCTGCTTCAGCGCGGGTTGGGCGTGGGTTTTTGATCATGGAGTCCAGCATCTGCGTGGCGGTGATAACCACTTTACGCGCGCGCACACACTTCTCGATCATCATCTTCTGCGCGAAGATCACTTCTTCAACCGGGATTTCAACGCCCAGGTCACCACGTGCAACCATGATGCCGTCAGACGCTTCGAGGATTTCGTCGAAGTTGTTCAGGCCTTCCTGGTTTTCGATTTTGGAGATGATCTGGATCTTCTCGCCGCCGTGTGCTTTCAGGTGCTCACGGATTTCAACCACGTCGGAACGCTTACGGATGAAGGAGGCCGCGACGAAGTCAACGCCTTGCTCGCAGCCGAAGATCAGGTCCTGTTTGTCTTTTTCAGCCAGGGCTGGCAGCGCGATGGAGACGCCCGGCAGGTTAACGCCTTTGTTTTCGCCCAGGTCGCCGTTGTTCAGCACTTTACAGATAACTTTGTTGCCTTCGATAGCGGTGACTTCCATACCGATCAGGCCATCGTCGACCAGCACGGTGTTACCGACGGACAGATCGCTGGTGAAGCCTTCGTAGGTCACTGCAACGATTTCGCTGTTGCCGACGACGGATTTGTCGGTGGTGAAGGTGAAGGTCTGGCCCGCTTTCAGAGAGACGTCGTTACCGCCTTCCAGCTTGATGGTACGGATTTCTGGACCTTTGGTATCCAGCAGGATGGCCGCTTTTTTACCGGTCTTGCTCATCACGTTACGCAAGTTCTGGATGCGCTGGCCGTGCTCTGCGTAGTCACCGTGGGAGAAGTTCAGACGCATCACGTTCATGCCGGCGTCCAGCATTTTGCTCAGCATCTCTTCAGATTCGGTTTTCGGGCCGATAGTACAAACAATTTTCGTCTTTTTCATGACAGTCTTAGTCTTTAAGTTGGGAAGGATATGGAAATCTCGCTCCGGGGGCGCACCGCCGCGGAGTCAAACCTGTGTTGCAAAAGAGTATATGACACGCACTAAGGATAGGAGACATCAAATGAGCGTGCAGAAGAAAGTGTGCCTGAGTGACAGCCCAACGAAGGAGAGGAGAAGTTGTACGTTGTTTTTTGTATTCCAAGCGCTGAAACCATTCACCAGGGATTAGGCGCGCATTATACGCTGATTTTAAGATAAAAGGAAAATGGAAACGGTGTTTCAGAAATAATCTGTGCTGTTTCACATAATATTGTTATCAAGGCGTTAAGCCATGATGACAACTTATCGCGGCAGGTGAGGGACCTGCCGCACTTTGCTTATTTTTGCAGCGCCTGGCTGAGGTCGGCAATCAGGTCTTTTGGATCTTCAATCCCCACCGACAGGCGGATCAGCTGCGGCACAATGCCGTTCGCCAGACGTTGCTCAAGCGGAATTGAGGCGTGGGTCATGCTATAAGGCTGGCTCACCAGACTTTCCACGCCGCCCAGGCTTTCCGCAAGGGTGAACAACTTCAGGTTGCGAATCACCTCGGTGGCGCGTTGCGCATCGCCTTTTACCACGACGGAAATCATGCCACCGGGCAGCGCCATCTGCGTGCGGGCAAGCTGGTACTGCGGATGCGATTCCAGTCCTGGATAGTACACGTTTTCGACCAGCGGATGCTGCTCCAGCCATTGCGCAATCGCCAGCGCGTTGGTGCTGTGCTTTTCGACCCTCAGCGCGAGCGTGCGAATACCGCGCAGCGTCAGGAAGCTGCTGAACGGATCCAGAACGCCGCCCACCGCGTTCTGCAGATAGCCGAGCTTGTCCGCCAGCGCCTTGTTATCGCCCACCACCGCCAGCCCGGCGACGACGTCAGAGTGGCCGTTAAGGTATTTAGTGGCCGAGTGCACCACGATATCGAACCCGGACTCCAGCGGACGGTGGATCACCGGCGACGCGAAGGTGTTATCCGCCACGCTGATGACGTTATGACGACGGGCGATCGCCGCGATGGCCGCCAGATCGGCCAGCTTCAGCAGCGGGTTGGTTGGCGTTTCGACCCAGACCATACGCGTTTCCGGGCGAATGGCGGCCTCGAGCCCGGCCAGGTCGTCCGGTTTGACCCAGCTGACCTGCAGCCCGGTGCTGCGCTTGCGCACGTTTTCAATCAGGCGGTACGTCCCGCCGTAAACGTCATCAATGGCGACAATATGGCTGTCTTTATCCAGCAGTTCGAGCACCGTGGAGATGGCCGCCAGACCGGAGGCAAAAGCGTAGCCGCGCGTGCCGCCTTCCAGTTCGGCAATCGCCGTTTCCAGCGCATGGCGGGTAGGGTTGCCGCTGCGGGAGTACTCGTAGCCGGTATGCTCCCCGGGCGCGGGTTGCGCAAACGTCGAGGTGGCGTAAATCGGCGGCATGACGGCGCCGTGCTGGTCGTTAAATTCGCCGCTGTGGACGCTGAGGGTGGCCAGATTTTTCATCATTGATTCCTTTATTGCTGTAGACGGTTGCGCCAGGCGGTCAGAACGTCGCTGCGCGTAATCAGACCGAGAAAATGGTCGTTGTCATTAATGACGGCCACAAGGCCGCGGTCGAAGATGGCGTGCAGGGCGCTTTCCGGCGCGTGCTTGTCAAGGAACTCGACCTGACGCGTCATGGCTGCCGTCACCGGCAGCGCGAAGCGATCGCCGTCGCCGCCGATATGCCGCAGGAGATCCCACTCGTCGATAATGCCCACCACCTTGCCGTCCTCCAGCACCGGCAGCTGGGAGATGTCATACAGACGCATGCGCGCCAGGACGGTGGAAAGCGTGTCGTCCGGGGCCGCGGTGACGGTGGCACCTTCGTCGTGGCGCAGGGCGATGTAGTCGGAGAGATCGCCGGCCTGAGGACGCGTGATCAGCCCCTGCTGTCGCATCCAGTCGTCGTTGAACATCTTCGAGAGATATTTATTGCCGCTGTCGCAGGCGAAGGTCACCACGCGCTTCGGTGTGCTCTGCGCCTGGCAATACTTCAGCGCGGCCGCCAGCAGCGTGCCGCTGGAGGAGCCCGCCAGAATGCCTTCCGTTTTCAGCAGCTCGCGCGCGGTGGTGAACGCTTCGCGGTCGGTGATGCGCCAGGCGCGATTCACCCCTTCAATGTGGGCCAGCGGAGGAATAAAGTCTTCGCCAATTCCCTCAACCAGCCAGGAGCCCGCGTCGTGGTAGCGTCCGGTTTCCACCTGGTCGGCGAGAACGGATCCGGCCGGGTCAGCCAGGACAAATTCCGTGTGCGGAGAGTGCTCGGCGAACCACGCCTGCAGGCCGCCCAGCGTGCCGCCTGAGCCGACACCCACGACGATGGCGTCGATCCTGCCGTCAAGCTGTTCATACAGTTCCGGCGCCGTGGTGGTGCGGTGCGCCAGCGGGTTGGCTTCGTTGTTGAACTGGTCGATGTAAAACGCGCCCGGCAGTTCGTTCGCCAGACGCTGGGCGTAATCCTGGTAATAGGCAGGATGGCCTTTGTTGACGTCGGAGCGGGTCAGCACCACCTGGGCACCCAGCGCGCGCAGGTGGAAAATCTTCTCGCGGCTCATTTTGTCCGGCACCACCAGGATTAGCGAGTAGCCTTTCTGGGCGGCAATAAGGGCCAGGCCGAGACCGGTATTGCCCGCCGTGGCTTCAATTATCGTGCCGCCAGGCTGCAGCTTACCGGTACGTTCCGCTTCGTTAATCATCGACAGCGCAACGCGATCCTTAATCGACCCGCCCGGATTTTGGTTTTCCAGCTTCAGAAAGAGCGAGCAGGGACCGGTATCAAGCTTATGCAGCTGGATCAGCGGGGTACGACCAATCAGTTCAGTGACGGAGTGATAAATCGTCATGATGTTTTCCTTTCTGGATGTCATGACGGGATGATAGGGCGGTGAAATTTTCTCAAGAAAGAACCATTCACTGCCTTTTAGAACAGAAAGGAATATAAATGATGTTTTTGGATGTCAGGACAGCAAGACGTAAAGTTGTCTGGATGTGAGGATGGCTATATCCGCATAAAATGCTGCAAAAATGAGCGTTTTTGCAGGGTGTCAGCCATCAAATATACATCAGGCAGATAATCATTGCTGAAATTCATCTAAATGCTTCCCACCCGGTAAATCCGCTATTTATTCCTCAAAGTTATAACACATTCTTTTTTGTTCATTTAAAAGCTGATAACGCCTGTTTACTATCGTTTGGACATCCATACTGCTAAACCGCCACGGGCGGCACGGATAACGAATAAGAATGATAGTTCTCAGCAATATTTCGAAGGTTTTTGACAACGGAAAGGTGGCGCTCACGGCCGTTGATAATGTCAATTTGACGATAGCACAGGGACAGATATACGGGATCATCGGTTACAGCGGCGCAGGTAAAAGTACGCTTATTCGCTTGCTGAATGGTCTGGAAAAACCGAGCAGCGGCAGCGTAACCATCAACGGGCAGAACATTTCTGCCGCAAAAGGTGAAGCCCTGCGCCAGGCGCGTCTGAAGATCAGCATGGTGTTTCAGCACTTCAACCTGCTGTGGTCGCGCACGGTCAGCGAGAATATTGCGTTCTCGATGCAAATTGCCGGCGTACCAAAAGCCGAAATAAAGGCCCGCGTGGCCGAGCTTATTGAACTCGTTGGCCTGAAAGGTCGCGAGCATGCCTATCCGTCACAGCTGAGCGGTGGGCAAAAGCAGCGCGTGGGTATTGCGCGTGCGCTGGCTAATCGCCCGGATGTGCTGCTCTGCGATGAAGCCACCTCCGCGCTTGACCCGCAGACCACCGATCAGATCCTCGATCTGCTGCTTGATATTAACCGTCGTTTCAGGCTGACCATCGTGCTGATCACGCACGAGATGCACGTGGTGCGCAAAATCTGCGACCGCGTGGCGGTGATGGAGAACGGTAAGGTGGTGGAAGAGGGAGACGTGCTGAGCGTCTTTACCCATCCGCAGCAGCCGATTACGCAGCAGTTTGTCCGTCAGGTGAGCCAGTACGCTGAAGAAGAAACCTTCAATACCGAACTGGCAAACGATCTGGAAGGCACGGTCATCAGGTTGACCTTTACCGGGCACAGCACGCATAAACCGATTGTGGGCGAACTGACGCTGCGCTACGGCCTGCCGTTTAACATTCTGCACGGAAAAATGACCCAAACCGCTCACGGCGTGTTTGGTCAGCTCTGGGTGCACGTCGTGGCATCTGATGAACAACTGAACAATATCCTCGCCGACCTGCAGCACAGCGATATTGAAGGCGAGGTGATTAAACATGGCTGAGAATCTCTTTCCGCATCTCAAGTGGGATCAGCTCTGGGCGGCGACGCTGGAGACGCTGTACATGACTGCGCTGTCCGGCGTGGCAACTTTCGTCCTGGGCATCGTGCTGGGTCTGGCGCTGTTTTTAACCGCGCGCGGCGGATTGTTCCACAACCGCACGGTGTATAGCGTCATTTCGATTGTGGTGAACGTGTTCCGCTCGATTCCGTTCATCATTTTGATTGTGCTGCTGATCCCGTTCACCAAGACCGTTGTCGGCACCATTCTTGGCGCCAACGCGGCGCTGCCGGCCCTGATTGTGGGTGCCGCACCGTTCTACGCACGCCTGGTGGAGATCGCCCTGCGTGAAGTGGATAAAGGCGTCATCGAAGCCACACGCTCGATGGGCGCACGACTGAGCACGCTCGTGTTTCGGGTTTTACTGCCGGAATCATCACCCGCACTGGTCTCGGGTATTACGGTGACGCTGATTGCGCTGGTGAGCTACAGCGCCATGGCGGGGGTGATTGGCGCCGGTGGTTTGGGAAATCTGGCTTATCTGGAAGGATTCCAGCGCAACCATGGTGACGTCACGCTGGTGGCAACGGTGACCATTCTGATCATCGTTTTCATTATCCAGTTCTGCGGCGATGTCATTACTTCACTGTTAGATAAACGCTAATAAATACACACAGGAACCACATCATGAAAAAGACACTGACACTGATCGCCGCTGCAACCCTGAGCGCCCTGAGCTTCGCCTCCTGGGCCGACACCCTGACCGTGGGCGCGTCCAACACGCCGCATGCGGAAATTCTGGAGCAGGCAAAGCCGATTCTGGCGAAGCAGGGTATCGACCTGGAGATTAAACCGTTCCAGGACTACATCCTGCCGAACACCGCGCTGGCGGGTCATGACATCGACGCGAACTATTTCCAGCACATTCCTTACCTGAACAGCGTGCTGAAAGATCATGCGGGCGATAAGGACTACGATTTTGTCAGTGCGGGCGCGATCCACATTGAACCAATCGGCATCTACTCCAAAAAATACAAGTCGCTGAAAGACCTGCCGGAAGGTGGCAAGATCATCATGCGTGACGCGGTTTCTGAAGAGGGCCGTATTCTTTCCATCTTCGAGAAAGAGGGCGTGATCAAGCTGAAGCCGGGCATCGATAAAGTGACCGCGCGCATCAGCGACATCGTCGAGAACCCGAAAAAGCTGAAGTTTACGCCTAACGTGGAAGCGTCTCTGCTGCCGCAGATGTACAACAATAACGAAGGCGACGCGGTGGTGATTAACGCCAACTACGCGATTGACGCGGGTCTGGATCCGGTTCATGACCCGATTGCGGTTGAGAGCGGTGAAAACAACCCGTATGCCAACATTATCACCGTGCATCGCGGTGACGAGAAGAAGAAGGACATCGTCGCGCTGGTGAACGTGCTGCACTCGAAAGAGATTCAGGACTGGATCCGCACCAAGTACAAAGGCGCGGTCATTCCAGTAAACAACTAATTGACTGATTTTACAGATGAAGCCCGGCGAGAGACTCGCCGGGCTTCTTTTTTGTATCCGGCAGGAGAATCATTTAAGCTCAACGTTTAACAGGCAATGGAGTGATGACGATGGGTAACGTGACCAAAGATGAAGCGCTGTACCAGGAGATGTGCCGGGTGGTCGGAAAAGTGGTGCTCGAGATGCGTGATTTAGGGCAGGAGCCAAAGCATATTGTCATTGCCGGTGTTCTGCGTACCGCGCTGGCGAACCAGCGCGTGAAACGCAGTGAATTGACAACCGAAGCGATGGAAACGGTGGTTAAAGCGCTGGCCGGGTAAGGCGCCAGCGCTTCGCAAGCTGCTCAAGCGAGCAGCAGAGCAGGTAATAGACCACGCCCGTAAAGATAAAAATGGCCGCCGGATAGATTTGCACCCGGTTGTTGACCTGTCCCGCCACCGTGGTCAGCTCCGGGACGTTCACGATAAACGCCAGCGACGTATCCTTCAGCAGGCTGATAAAAATCCCCACCAGAGACGGCAAAATATTCCCCAGCGCCTGCGGCAGCAGCACGCGCCTCAGGGTTTGCTGCGTGCTGAATCCCTGTGACAGCGCGGCTTCGTACTGCCCGGTCGGCAGCGCGCTCAGCCCGGCCAGGACCGAGTGCATCACGGTGGCCGCCGTAAACCAGGCCAGCGCCAGCGTGACGGTCAGCGCTCCCGGCAGATCGCCCCCGGTGATGAGCGGCAGGAGATACCACATCCAGAAAATCACGAAGATGAGCGGGATCCCGCGAATCAGCTCTGCCCATAAAAAGAGGGCTTTGCGCACGAGCCCGGTAAAGCGCCAGGCCAGGCACGCGAGCGCAATCCCAGCGGGCAGGGCGATAACGGCTGCTCCAGTCGCCATCATCAGCGAGAGCAACACGCCCCCCGGTTCACCGGCTGCCGCGCGTCCCCACAGCAGATAATCGAGGTTATCGGTGATGACATTAAGTCCGGCAATCATGTTTTTCACTCCCTGCGGTAGCGACGATCGGACGTTTACGTTTCGCCTGCGGCCCAAGGCGAACCAGCACCATTCCCATGACCAGACCGGTCAGGAGATAGAGTGCGGTACCGAGGGTAAATGCCTCCAGCGCGTGCGCGTTATAGCTTTCGATCTGCCTGACCTGGTAGGTGAGCTCGGCGAAGCCAATCCCGCTGGCGAGCGAGGAGAGCTTCATCAGGTTGAGATACTGGCCCACAACGGGCTGCCAGGCGTTAGCCAGCCCCTGCGGCAGCAGGATGTAGCGAAACACGCGCCACGTGGAGAAACCCTGGGCGAGCGCCGCCTCCCGTTGCCCGGCTGGCACAGACCGCAAGCCTGATTCCACTTCTTCGATTAAAAACGCCGAGGTAAATACGCCCAGCCCCCAGGCAGAACATAAAAATTCGGGCGTAAACCACCAGACGTCGCCGGGCAGAATGGACCAGCTGTGATCGGCGTTGACCGCGTCGCGAAACGCCTGCGGCAGGCCGTTCCAGGCGGCAAAATACCAGAACAGCAGCTGCACCAGCAGCGGGGTATTGCGAAACAGCGATACCCAGCCGCTGACGATCGCTTTCCCGACGCGTCCACCGGACAGGCGCAGGAGCATAAAGAGCAGTGCGAGCAGGCTGGCCAGCGCGATCCCCGCCAGCGTCACCCACAGGGTGGTGAGAAATCCGGAAAGTATCCACTGCAGAGGCTGTCCGGTCAGTACTCCCTGCCAGTCGAGCGCGGGCATTACAGATGCTCCTGATGCAGCGGGTCCAGCACCTTTTGCAGGAACCGCTGCGCGCGCGGATGCGCTGGCTGGCTGAAAAACTGTGCCGGCGGCGCGGTTTCCAGAATGTGCCCGCCGTCGATAAAGACAATCCGGTCGGCGATTTCCCGGGCAAACTGCATCTCGTGGGTCACCACGATCATCGTGATCCCGCTGTGGGCGAGGGCTTTCATCACAAACAGCACTTCACCAATCATCTCGGGATCGAGTGCCGACGTCGGCTCGTCAAAGAGAATGATTTGCGGTGACGAGGCCAGGGCGCGGGCAATCGCCACCCGCTGCTGCTGTCCACCGGAAAGCTCAGCCGGGTAATGGTGGGCTTTTTCCAGCATCCCGACTTTCTCCAGCAGGGCCAGCGCGCGCTCCTGAGCGGGGAGCGGCTTCCAGCCGTGGACGTGCTCAAGCGCCAGGGTGATGTTCTGGCTGGCGGTGAGGTGGGCATAAAGATTGAACTGCTGAAACACAAACCCCACGCGGCTTCGCAGCTGGCGCAGCCCGCTACCGGAGAGCTTTCCGGTAGGCTTGTTGTCGACCAGGATCTCCCCGCCGCTCAGGGGTTCAAGCTGGTTGATAAGACGAATCAGGGTGGATTTACCGGAACCCGACGGGCCGAGGATGGCCACCACTTCACCGGGCGTAATAGTGAGGTTAATGTCGTTCAAAACCTGATGGTCACCGTAGCGTTTGTCCACGTGGCGAAACTCGACGCTGGCCTGTTCCAGATGTGAAAAATCCGCGGCACCGGCCGCGGAGTGTGAAAATAAACCTGAGAGCATATTACTTAGCTTCTATTTTAAAGGCGCGAGGCTGTGGGGCTGGGGTGCCTGGACCAAACCAGACGTCGTAGATTTTTGCCGCCTGGCCGTTCTTCTCGAGATTGACCAGCTCATCGTTGACGGCTTTCAGCAGCGCCGTTTCACCTTTCTTCACCCCCACGCCAATCTCTTCTTTACTGAGCAGGTCGGGCAGGATTTTGAAGTTGGCTTTGTCCGGCGCCTGCGCCAGCAGACCGGCCAGAATGGTGCTGTCCTGAGTGATGGCCTGTACGTTGCCGTTGCGCAGCGCGGTCAGCGCCAGCGGAATATCGTCATAAGAGAGGACGCGGGACTGCGGGAAGCGCTGGTGCAGCGCCTGCTCGCCCGTCGTGCCTTTGACCGCGCCAATGCGCGCCCGGCTGTAGTCATCGAGCTTGTCCGGAGATTTCGCCGGAACGAGGAACTGCTGGCCGGTAACGAAGTAAGGCGTCGAGAAATCAATGACCTGTGCGCGTTCTGGGGTGATAGTAATATCCGCCACGATCAGGTCGGCTTTGCCGGACTGCAGCAGCGGAATGCGGTTGGCCGGATTGGTGGCAACCAGTTCAAGCTTCACGCCGAGCGATGTTGCCAGCGCTTTGGCGAAGTCCACGTCGTAACCCACGATCTCATGCGTTTTGGCATCAATCGAGCCAAACGGCGGGTTGGCATCAAACGTGGCGACTTTCACCACCCCTGCTGCCTTGATATCCGCCAGCTGATCGGCCTGCGCCTGCGCTGAAAACAGGCCCCAGGCTGCCACTACGCCCAGAACCAGCGTCCGTTTTTTAAACCCTTTCATTTTTGCTGCCATAGTCATACGCCATCCCGTTGTTTTTGTTTTACCCCGTTACGCTCCCATAAGGGAAAGCTATCGCCAAATAAGAAATCGTTCTTTGCTATGAGCAAAAAAGCATTAGTGAACAAGGTGTTAATGAAGCGTGAAAAGGACGGGGCGCTATTTGCAGATCCTGCACATCGACAGTGGATTTTGGTATTTCCCCTGCACGGGATTGGGGTGCTTAACTGAAGGCAGATACGGCGAGAGAGGGTAAGACGATGAAAAAATGGATCAGCACGTTACGGCGGTTTTTTGCGACCCGACCAGCGAATGCGGAGAACAGCGCGCAACGTGTTCTTGAGTCGATACTGCCTGTCGCCAGCCTGTATGGCGTAGACGTTGCCAACATTGACCCGGAGTGGTTCCATGATAAAACGCCACGCTGAACTGCGCCGCACGCGCGAAACGTACTGGAATGAGGTGTGCGTGACGTCTGTAAAGCCTCAAAAGACGGAAAAGTACGCTCTGAATCATTCGGTTAATTAGCCCGCTTTTGTTACCAATGTGTCCTTTCAGTCATGGAGAAAATGATGAAACGGACCACGTTAACACGCGCGCTTTCTGTCCCTGCGCTACTTTTCACAATTCATGCGGCACACGCCGCACCGCAGGCGCATGTTGTTTGCGGCTATTCCCATACCCTTGGCGATGACGCCATTATGATGTACGGCATGCCCAACGAGGCCATGCTGCACGACTTCTTCGGCAACGTGCAAACGGATGCTGACTCCAGCCGTGAATCCCTGCGCCGGGATGAAAAGACCACCTGCGA
Source organism: Enterobacter cloacae complex sp. 2024EL-00227 (assembly GCF_043945315.1). Classification (NCBI taxonomy): domain Bacteria; kingdom Pseudomonadati; phylum Pseudomonadota; class Gammaproteobacteria; order Enterobacterales; family Enterobacteriaceae; genus Enterobacter; species Enterobacter cloacae complex sp. 2024EL-00227. Next base: position 150,500 of record NZ_JBIMQP010000008.1, on the reverse strand, counting down.
TAACAAAGCCGACAGCTCTGCCTACTGGGCACCTTCGCTTCGCCTGCCTGACGGCACGGTCGTCAAACCGGCGTATCAAAAAACCTATTATCAGGCATCGAACGTGGACGCCTGGCCGCTACACCCTTTCCCGGCGGGGCTGTCGCTGCTGGCGGGCGACCATCACGGTAGTGCGCCGAATCCACATATCACCTTTTTATGTGCCAACGGCAAGGGTTACACCACCAAAGCCGGTGAGGTCTGCGGCTTGCGCAAGGCGAACGATGCCGTGCAGTTTAATATCGGCATTCAGTTTCCTAACTGCTGGGATGGAGTGAACCTGAAGCCTGCCCATGGTCTGATTAACGCCACCTACGACGTCAAGGGGCAGTGCCCGTCCACCTTCCCGGTGAAAATTCCCACCGTGAACATGAACATTGCTTACGTACTCCCGACGATTAGCTCGCTTGATACCAGCAAAGTGCAGCTCTCCATGGACCCCATCATACACGGCGATGAGCGAGAAGAGCGGTGGGGTAGCCTGTATACGGCGCATGCAGATTTTATGAACGGCTGGACGGAAGACGCCGCGCGCTTTATGACGGACCTGTGCATGAACCGCGGGTTAGATTGTGGCACCACCGTCCCGTATGGTTATTCCAGAGCGAAGGCCAACGTCTGGCTCAGCAGCCTGGAGCCAGACCTCTCCCAGCCCGAACCGCAGGTTTTACTGGTGCAGGATAACTGGCAGAACGGGGGACGCACGAAAAACAGCGAAACGCTGTCGCTGGTGAAGTTCCACATTCCCCCTCTGCCTGCCGGGCAGGATCCTTCGCAGTTTACATACCGCGTGCGGATTTATGGCGGCAAAGTGGAAACTAACGGTGCCGATCAGATCTTCTTCTATCCGGCCAGCAATGACTGGGATCCTGCTACCGTAAGATGGGCCTCGCGTCCGGCCTGTAACTATCGCTCCGACGCAGTGCTCTATCTGAACCATTCTCGTGAATACCGGATGGTGAACGTGGACAAAGCCGTGCGCAAGGCGCTGGCGGAAGGAAAAACCGAAATCTCGTGGTATATCGGCGGTGACCGCCAGGGGAATCATTACCAGTTCGAACCGGCGTCTTCATCAGAAAGCCTGGTTCTGATGCTAACGGGGTTTAAAAAGACGCCTGAGCTGTAATCTTCCCCGCAATGAAAAAAGCACCGGTTTTCCGGTGCTTTTTTATCAGATCTTGCAGGCGTCGCCGCAGTCGTCGTCGGCAATAATCGCCTGCGCTTTTTTATCCGCATCGTCCAGACGTTCTGCGTTACGCTCTTCCGCTTCATCCAGACCGTTAAAAACTAAGTTATCGAGATCAATTTCCATGTTGCACCTGCTCTGTTCGGTTTTTGATACTGGCACAGTATAGGGTAAAAAACGCCAGCAATGTACCTCGCAGCACATAAGGATAATCCCTGCCATACTCAGTGCTTTATCACTGAGGAGCGCTCATGATTACACTCTGTAGAACCTGCGGTACTTCCTATGAGGGAACGCCGGAGAGATGTGCCATTTGCGAGGATGAACGTCAGTATGTTCCGGCCAGCGGCCAGGCGTGGATCGATTACGCGACGGTAACGGCGACACACGCCAACAAATGGCAGCAGCTGGAGCCGCAGTTATTCAGTATCAAGACGGTACCCGCTTTTGCCATTAACCAGCGGGCACTCCTCCTGCGTACTCCCCACGGTAACATTCTCTGGGACTGCATCGCCAACCTTGATCCTGCAACCCAAACGCTCATCGCCGCACTCGGCGGCCTTCGCGCGATTGCGATTTCTCATCCGCACTATTACACCACGATGCAGGAGTGGGCCGCGGCTTTCGACGCGCCGGTCTATCTGCACGTGAGCGATAGCGAATGGGTGATGCGCGACAGCCCGGCGATTCATTTCTGGGATGGCGATGCGCTGGAGATAGTACCGACGGTTACGCTGCTGCGTCTCGGCGGGCATTTTGCGGGCGGAACGGTACTGCACTGGCAGGAGGGCGAGGGCGTTTTACTGGCGGGAGATATTTTGCAGGTGACCCCAGGGAAAGAGGCCGTGTCGTTCATGTGGAGCTACCCGAATATGCTTCCGCTGCCTGCCCGTACGGTTGAGGACGTTACCCGGCGCCTGGCGGGAAAATCGTTCGCCCGTCTTTACGGCGCGTTCGAAGGGCAGAACATTCCGGCAAACGCCGATGACATCGTGCAGCGGTCGGGCCAGAAATATATTGCTTGTCTCAAGTGAAGCACGGTGGGTAAACTTTGCGAGTGTGATCTCGATCATGCCTAAACGAAAACAGATAAAAGAGAAATTGCTATGCAACATATCATTGAAGGTTTTCTCAGCTTTCAAAAAGAGATTTTCCCGCAACGTAAAGAGCTCTTTCGCAGTTTAGCGTCCAGCCAGAATCCCAAAGCGCTGTTTATCTCCTGCTCCGACAGCCGTCTGGTCCCTGAACTGGTCACCCAGCAAGAGCCGGGACAACTCTTTGTTATTCGTAATGCTGGCAACATTGTTCCACCGTTCGGGCCGGAGCCAGGCGGCGTCTCTGCAACTATCGAGTACGCGGTAGTGGCGCTGGGCGTGACCGACATCGTGATCTGCGGTCACTCTAACTGCGGCGCGATGAAGGCGATTGCCGATAACGCGAACCTGGAGCCGATGCCTGCTGTATCGCACTGGCTGCGCTATTCCGACGCGGCAAAAGCCGTGGTAGAGAAAAAAAGCTGGGATAAGCCGATCGATAAAGTGAATGCGATGGTGCAGGAAAACGTCTTTGCGCAGCTCAGCAACATCAAGACCCACCCGTCCGTCGCGGTGGGCCTGCGTAATAACTCGCTTCGCCTGCACGGCTGGGTATACGACATTGAAAGCGGCAAAATTCTCGCCCTGGATAAAGCGACGAAAAGCTTCGTCTCGCTGTCTGAAAACCCGGAAGTGTTCTTCGAATAATCTCGCGTTGCAGGGCATGGAAGCCCTGTCAGTTCTCCACGTACGGTAACCGACGCCGTATACCTGAGGCCGGTTTTTCAGCCGCCTTCGCCATCGCTTCTGCAATCTCCGCACACTCTGCCAGCCCCTGAACGAAGGGACGATCGTGCATCAGCCACGGTATTGCGCCGAAGGCGATGCGCCCACGAACCGTTTCTGGCGCTTTTAACGTGTAATCCTCGCCGATGTCGGGGATCTCATCGCCCGTCTCCTCAAGCTGTCTGCGCAGCGATGGGAAAGGCAGATCGTTTGTTTTAAGCGGCTTTTGCCCGCGCGCATCAATAAAGACGTCGAAACGATAAACGGTCTCTTGTGTGGTGATGACTGTCCGATCGCTGCCGGCATCAAGCGTGTAATCATCGCCGAGCGCCGCCACGCTAATGATGCCGGCCTCGCGAAGCGCAAGCAGCCTGCGAATAGACTGCGGCGGGATGGCAGCATAATTGTCGATAAACACGCGAGCCAGGCCCTGCTTAAAGCGTTTTCTGTCCTGCTCGCTAAGATGGGGAACGATCTCCTGAACGACCTCATGCAGCCGAAGCACGGTGTAGCGCCACGCCACGGTACGGCGTTCGCGTTTATTGCGTTCAACCTCGTTGAGATTCTCTTCCGCCCAGGTAAAGGGCCCGTGGCGCTTACGATCCTCAAACCAGGCCTCACGAATGGTGTCCGCATTCAGCGTATGCAGAGACATTTTCTCGCACCACGCCGGGTCGGCGAGTTCAAGCTCTTTCGCCATCAGGGCAAAGACTCGGTCAAGCAGGCCATCCGGTCCTTTGGCTATCTCGCTTTCCACTACGAATTCGGTCAATACCGACAGCGGTTCATAAGGGATGGGGCAGTAAAAATCGGCTTCCGGGAGAATGCCCGTCCGTGACATCAGCGTAATGTTTAACCCTTCGCTGCCGCTGTCGAGGATGAATTTACCGTCACGAAACTCGCCGTGCTGCATCACCACCGCCATAGCCGCGTCCAGACCGCTCAACGAGGTGCCCATAATGCCCACGCGGCAAGGGGGAATGCGGGCGTCCATCAGGCCGGACCACGGGCTTGGGAAGAACGTGCGCGTGGCTTCATCCTCCTCTGGCCAGACGTGGCCGGTGGCAATAACCGCCAGGTCGAATTTATCCGCTAATGTGCGGTCATTGACCGAAATCGTCACGCCGTTTGTCGAAGGGTTGATGTCGGTGACCTTCGCAGATTCATGGACCTCAACCTGGAAGCCCAGCTTTTTCGCCTCTTTTACGATTGAACGAAAGCTGTCGCGAAAATACTCTCCCAACAGGATCCTGGGCAGGAACTGCCGATCGTGCAGGCTGGCTTTATCAACTTTAAAGTGCGCCAGATGGTCGTCGCTTTGCTCCTTAAGCCAGTCGAGGTAGGTCATAAAAATGGGCGGGATTTCAATGCTCGCAATGTTCGCCAGCATCAGCCGGGAATTATCGTCATCGTTATAGGGCATGCCCACGCCAGCTTCATCGGCCTGTTCAAAGACGGAAACGGAGAGTGGGGTATTGTTATTAAGCAGATGATAAAAGGTGTAAATTCCCGTGGGGCCGGAGCCGATAATCGCGATCTTCTTCATCAACACGTTTCCTGTGTTTCTTTCCATAGGAAAAGCGTAGCAGGAGAATAATGATGAAAATAAGGGATTAAGAAAATTCAGGATAACTGAAGAGAATTTGCACCATTTCAGGACTGAAATGGTGCGTCCGAGTGGACTCGAACCACCGACCCCCACCATGTCAAGGTGGTGCTCTAACCAACTGAGCTACGGACGCAGAATGGTGCGTTCAATTGGACTCGAACCAACGACCCCCACCATGTCAAGGTGGTGCTCTAACCAACTGAGCTATGAACGCAACGTGTTGTCGGTGACAACGGGGACGAATATTAGCGGCACAGCACCGAGGTGGCAAGAGGGAAAATGCAATTTTCTCTCTGATTTCACGCGATTGCTGTATTACCGCGCAAAGTGAAGAGAAAGTAGCCGCCGGGCGGCGGCTACTGCGTATTTAACGTGCAGCGCGTTGCAAAATGATCGTTGATGGCTGGCGCTGCAGGAAGCGCATGCGCAACATCATCATAATTGCCGCCGACGTCAGGCCGATGATAAAGCCCATCCAGAACCCCGCCGGTCCCATGCGGTCAACCACCAGGTCGGTCAGGGCCAGAATATACCCACACGGCAGACCCAGCACCCAGTAGGCGATGAAGGTGATAAAGAAAATGGAACGCGTGTCTTTATAGCCGCGCAGCACCCCGCTGCCAATCACCTGGATGGAGTCCGAAATCTGGTAAATCGCGGCCAGCAGCATCAGGTGCGAGGCCAGCGCGACGACTTCCGGATTGTCGTTGTAGAGCAGGGCAATCTGCTCGCGCAGCGCCACGGTAAAAAGCGCCGTGCAAATGGCCATGCAGACGCCGACGCCCAGTCCGGTGCGCGCGGCGGTTTGCGCATCGAGCGTCGAGCCTTGCCCCAGGCGGAAGCCCACGCGAATCGTCACTGCTGCGGCCAGCGACATCGGCAGGACAAACATCAGGGAGCTGAAGTTGAGCGCAATCTGATGCCCGGCGACGTTCACAATGCCCAGCGGGGAGACCAGCAGGGCGACCACGGCAAACAGGGTCACCTCAAAGAACAGCGCAAGGGCAATCGGCAACCCTAACTGCACCAGGCGCGTCATGATGTTCCAGTCCGGCGTGCTGAATCTGTTCTCGTTACGAATATCGCGCATGGAGCGAGCGCGCTTCACGAAGGTAAGCATCGAGAAGAACATGACCCAGTAAACGGCGGCCGTCGCCACGCCGCAGCCGACGCCGCCCAGCTCCGGCATCCCGAAATGACCGTAAATAAAAACATAGTTAACGGGAATGTTGACCAGCAACCCGATAAAGCCCATCACCATGCCGGGCTTGGTTTTCGCCAGACCTTCACACTGGTTACGCGCCACCTGGAAGAAGAGATATCCAGGCGCCCCCCAGAGCAGGGCGCGCAGATAGCCCACGGCTTTGTCCGCCAGGGCCGGGTCAATGTTATGCATAGCGCGAATGATATGGCCCGCGTTCCAGAGCACGACCATGATCAGCACAGAGACAAACCCGGCCAGCCAGAAACCCTGGCGGACCTGATGGGCAATGCGCTCGCGGCGCCCCGAGCCATTGAGCTGAGCGATAACAGGCGTGAGCGCGAGCAGCAGACCGTGGCCGAACAGGATGGCCGGAAGCCAGATTGACGTGCCGATAGCCACGGCCGCCATGTCGGTGGCGCTGTAGCCACCTGCCATTACCGTATCCACAAATCCCATTGCGGTCTGGGCCACCTGCGCGACGATCACGGGTATAGCCAGTGCCAATAACTGGCGCGCTTCATTCATGTACTTCTGCACGTGAACACCTTTATTTTGTAGTTATATGAGAGACTAAAAAAGCCGCCGAAACGGGCAGCAAGAAGAAAATGCAGGGGGGTGCCAGCTATTGTAGCGGGCTTTAGCTATTTATCTAGTGAAAAAATCGCCAGAAAATGCGCTCCGCTGGCAACCTGTTTTTCCAACTGTTATTGTGGAGGGATTAAACGGTGTCATCACCGTTCGGAAAAAACAGGAGTTGTAAGCATGTTTACTGGTATTGTGCAGGGCACTGCCAAAGTAGTGTCCATTGATGAAAAACCTAATTTCCGTACTCATGTTGTTGAGCTGCCGGAATATATGCTTGAGGGTATCGAAACCGGCGCCTCGATTGCCCATAACGGCTGCTGCCTGACCGTGACCGAAATTAACGGCAACCAGATTAGCTTTGATTTAATGAAAGAGACGCTGCGGATCACTAACCTGGGCGAGCTGGTGGTAGGCGATACCGTCAACGTTGAGCGCGCGGCGAAGTTCAGCGATGAGATTGGCGGCCATTTGATGTCCGGGCACATCATGACCACTGCCGAAGTGGCGAAAATCGTGACCTCGGAAAATAACCGTCAAATCTGGTTTAAAATGCAGGACCCGTCATTAATGAAATACATCCTCTATAAAGGATTTATTGGCATTGACGGGATTAGCCTGACGGTGGGAGAAGTGACGCCAACGCGTTTTTGCGTGCATTTAATTCCTGAAACGCTGCAGCGCACCACGCTGGGCGCGAAAAAATTGGGGCATCGCGTGAATATCGAAATCGATCCGCAAACCCAGGCCGTGGTTGATACGGTGGAGCGCGTGCTGGCAGCAAAAGAAGCCGCAATAATAAAGACCGCAGAAGAAGAATAAAAAATAACCCCGGCTATCCGGGGTTATTTTTTTAGCGTGCGACACGCAGTCCGTGTTCAATCCCCCGGCTGAATACCACCTGCCAGAGCTGAATATCCCGTGCGCGAAACGCCCCCGCGCAGGCATTCAGATAATAGCTAAACATCCGTTTAAATCGTTCTGAATAGTTGTCCGCAATCTCGGGCCAGGCTTTCTGGAAACGTTCATGCCATGCCATTAAGGTGGTGTCGTAGTCTGCGCCAAAGTTATGCCAGTCTTCCATTACGAAATGGGATTCACTGGCGTTGGCAATCTGGCGAACGGACGGTAAACAGCCATTCGGAAAGATATATTTATTGATCCACGGGTCAACGTTGTTGTCGGTCCGCTTAGAGCCGATGGTGTGCAGCAGGAAGAGGCCGTCCGGTTTCAAATTACGATCCACCACCTCAAAGTAGGTGTCGTAGTTTTTTGGCCCCACGTGCTCGAACATGCCGACGGAAACGATCCGGTCGAACTGCTCGTTCAGGTCACGGTAGTCCTGCAGCCGGATATCCACGTCAAGACCCTGACAGCGCTCCCGCGCCATTTTTTGCTGTTCCGCTGAGATCGTGACGCCGACCACGCTGACGCCGTAGTGCTTCGCCATAAAATACGCCAGCCCGCCCCAGCCGCAGCCGATATCCAGCACGCGCATGCCGGGCTGTAGCTGCAGCTTCTCGCTGATCAGGCGCAGCTTGGCCTGCTGTGCTTCCTCAAGCGTCGACGCGTCTTTCCAGTAGGCGCAGGAATATTGCATGAAAGGGTCCAGCATGCGGCTGAACAGGTCGTTGCCGAGATCGTAATGTTCTTTGCCGACGATCCATGCGCGTTTTTTACTTTGCAAGTTAAACAGTCGGGCAGAGGCGACACGCAGGGTGTCTTTCAGATTGCGGGGGAGTTGATTTTCCAGACCGGCGCGCAACACGCTGGCAAAAAAGATATCCAGACGTTCGCACTCCCACCAGCCGTCCATATAGCTTTCTCCCAGGCCTAACGATCCTTCCCGCAACACGCGTTTAAAAAAGTCGGGATGCTTAACCTGGGGATCGGATGGCGAAGATCCGTTGATAGTGATGCCTGCTCGACCTAACAGTTCACTGACGATCCGGGACCAGTTGTCGTCCGGAACGCTGACTTCTTCTATACACGATGAACTCATAGCTTCTCCATCACCCTGATGTGATCAGAACCTTCAAACAGCGTAGACGCTTTTTTTGGTTTGTGAGAAATCTCACGGTAAATACCGCGAGGCTAGTATCCGACGTAGAACAGAGGAAGGGAGATAACCCTTGCCGAAATGCCTTCCATGGTAAAACGGGAGCACTCCGGCTCCCGTTAACACTTAATATTTATCGTATTTAATCGAACCAAATTTAGTATAGGCCTCAAAATTTGGTGATTCAATAGAAAATTGTTAGCAACCTAATCACTGAAATGTAACATGATTTCTGGCGCAATCAGGCATGCGAAGTTTCCACCTGCGCGCCGTTATCCTGCTCGCGCTGCGCGGACGCCTGCATGCGGAAACCCAATACCGCCAGCGCTACGGTGAACAGCATCACGCTGGTGGTGGTCAACAGCGGCGTGGCAATCAGCGCCGAGACCACCAGACTTGCGAGGAAGCACAGACCCAGCTGAAGGGTATTTTGCAGCGCGGCGGCGCGGCCTGTCGCCTGCGGGAACGGACGTAACGCCTGAGCCACCACGATCGGATAAATCGCCCCGTTCGCCACGGCCATCACGCAGAAGGGGATCAAAATTTCAGCCAGGCCCGCGCCCGGAATAAACCCGACGGCCCAGGTCCCGATAACGCTCAGGGCATAGAGCACCAGCAGCCATGGCAGCATCTGCTGACCTTCCCATTTTTGCAGCGCCGCGCGGCAGCCGTACCCGCCCACCAGGAACGCGATGGTCTGCGGAACATAGCTCAGCCCGATGGCCGCCGGGCTGTAGCCCATATCGTGCAGAATAAACGGCGAGCCGGTGAGCCACGCGAAGAAGCTGGCCGAACAGGCGGCATAAATCAGGACATTCCCGCGATACGCTTTGGCGCTCAGCAGGGAAGTGAAGGTAATCGGCGTCGCGTCGGCGTGCGCCTCTTTTTTATGCGCGGGCTTAAGGACAAACGCCGGCAGCATCAGCACCAGCGTGATGGCAAACAGCGTGGCAAAAATGGCCTGCCAGTCAAAGTGCGCGAGGATCCAGCTGCCCAGCAGCGGAGCCAGGGCAGGGGAGAGGCCCACCAGCGGCATAATGGTGGCGAAAATACGGTTTGTGCGGTTAGCCGGGTAGTAGTCGGTCACCAGCGCCTGCCAGGTCACCGCCGCAGCACAGACGCCCACGGCCTGAACGAAGCGCAGCACCAGCAGCCAGGTAGCATCGCGCACCCACAGCATCCCCAGGCAGCCCACGGCAAAAATGGCCAGACCCAGCAGCAGCACTGGTTTACGGCCGAAGCGATCCGAGAGCGGTCCCCAGAGCAGCTGCGCGAAAGCAAAACCGGCAAGGAACAGGCTCAGGCTGGCGCTGATGGCCGCGGCAGGGGTTTGCAGGTCTTCCTGCATCGCGGCAAACGCGGGCAGGTACATGTCGGTGGCCAAAAAGCCCAGCACGCTTAAGCCGCCGAGCCAGACTAAAAATCCTTTCCTGGGTTGCATTCTTTTATTCTCCTGAGGAGGCAGGTGTACGTTGGCGCAGAGTGTAGGGAGTGCAAAGCGGCTTGTGAAACGCTAATATTTGGCGGGTGCATTCAAATTTTTTGCAGGCAGAAAATGTGGTCAGATTATTCTCTTGAAGTGGTCGATGCTGTTGCGCGTAACGGCAGCTTTAGCGGTGCAGCGCAGGAGCTGCACCGCGTCCCTTCGGCCATCAGCTACACGGTGCGTCAGCTTGAGGAGTGGCTGGCGGTTCCGCTGTTTGAACGGCGGCATCGCGACGTGGAATTAACGCCCGCAGGCGCGTGGTTTTTGAAGGAAGGGCGTTCTGTTATCAAAAAAATGCAGATCACCCGCGAACAGTGTCAGCAGATCGCCAACGGCTGGCGGGGGCATCTCGCCATCGCGGTAGATAACATCGTGAAGCCGGAACGCACCCGACAAATGATCGTGGATTTCTATCGTCATTTCTCTGACGTCGAGCTACGGGTCTCGCAGGAGGTGTTCAACGGCGTCTGGGATGCGCTGGCGGACGGCAGGGCGGAGATGGCGATTGGCGCGACGCAGGCGATCCCGGTCGGAGGACGTTACGCCTTTCGCGACATGGGGATGCTGAGCTGGAAATGCGTGGTGGCCAGCGATCATCCTCTGGCGGCGATGGAAGGTCCGCTGAGCGACGATACGCTGCGCAACTGGCCGTCGCTGGTGCTGGAGGATACGTCCCGTTCATTGCCCAAGCGTATCACCTGGCTTCTGGATAACCAGCGGCGGGTGGTGGCCCCTGACTGGGAATCATCGGCGACGTGCCTCAGCGCCGGGCTGTGCGTCGCGATGGTGCCCGCACATTTTGCGCGTCCGCGCATCGATACCGGAGAATGGGTTGAACTGACGCTGGAGAATCCGTTCCCGGACGCGGCCTGCTGCCTGACCTGGCAACAAAATGATGTCTCGCCCGCCATGGCCTGGCTGCTGGATTATCTGGGGGACAGCGAAACCCTAAACCGGGAATGGTTACGGGAGCCAGCGTAGCTGGCCCCGTCAAGGGATTAACGACGGTAGTCGCGGAACGGACCGTCCGCAACGGAACGGCGTTCAATCAGGCGCGGGTGAACTTCAATGGACTGCGACTCTTCGCGCTTGTTGACGATCCTGTCCAACAGCATATTGAAGGCCGTTTCGCCCAGCGAATCTTTTGGCTGGTGAATGGTTGTCAGCGCCGGGGTGAAGAAGCGCGCGTTACGCACGTTGTCATACCCGATCACGGAAATATCCTGCGGTACGCGCAGACCCAGCTCATCGGCGGCGCAGAGTGCGCCCATGGCCATGATGTCACCGCCGCAGAAAACGGCGGTCGGGCGGTGCTGCTGGGAAACGATCTGCTGCATCGCGCGGTAGCCTGATTCCGGCTCAAAGTCGCCCTGCACGATCCAGTTTTCCGGCACGGTGATGAGCGCTTCTTCCATCGCTTTCATAAAACCGGCCAGACGGCCCGCGCCGGTGTTACGCTCCAGCGGACCGGGGATCACGCCAATCTCGCGGTGACCGCGTTCGATCAGGTAACGACCCGCCATGTAACCGCCTTCGAAGGCGTTGTCGATGACGGAGTCGGTGAAGTCCGCGCGCGCTTCACCCCAGTCCATGACCACCATGGGGATATGGCGATACTCTTCCAGCATCGACAGCACGGATTCCGGGTACTCGGAACACATGACCAGCAGGCCATCGACGCGCTTTTGCGCCATCATCGACAGGTAGGCGCGCTGTTTTTCTATGCTGTTCCACGCGTTGCCCAGAATCAGGGTATAGCCTTTCTGGAAGCAGTTCTTCTCTACCGCTTCTATGATCTCGGCAAAATAGGCCGCTTCACTGCTGGTCGCCAGCAATCCAATGGATTTGGTGTGATTAACCTTGAGGCTGCGCGCAACCGCACTTGGCGAATAGTGCAGCTCTTTGATTGCTGCCCAGACGGCGTTGCGCGTCTCTTCCGCCACAAAGCGGGTTTTGTTAATTACATGTGATACGGTTGTAGTGGAAACGTTTGCGCGTTTTGCTACGTCTTTAATTGTTGCCATTAAATGTCACTCCAGACCATATCCTAAACTCCTGAAAAACTTGAAGGTAAACGTTTGCCTTCTCTCACCCTTATCACGCAATCTTGAATTGCGGCACGCCGGGAAAACGACACGGGACGTCAGGAGGGGGTCAATGGCCGGTACGCTAATAAATTTAGCGTGGAATTTTGTCCTATCTTGATGAAAAGGGGAAGAGGTAAAGTGTTTATCAGCCTAAATCCAGGAAGATTTTTGACGTAAATTATGCAAAAATGAGCAGGCTCACTTTTCGTGGGGGGATTAAAAGGAGAAAAATTGATGAGTTCCGATCTGAAGTTTTCGCTGTTCACCACCGTGGTTGTGCTGGCTCTGATTGTCGCGGCGGGTCTGACGGCCGCGCTGCACTGATTTACGCGGAGGGAGAGCCTTCTCCCTCCCGCTCACCTCGATTGTTACTCCTAAGGCAAAAATCTTTTGCCATTTTGTTAACTTCTCATTTTTTGTGATTGATGTCATGCTTTCCGCTTCTTTGTTCTGTGTCACCACATGACACGGCATCCGGAGTTGACGCATGAAAATCAATTTTCCCCTGCTGGCCCTGGCGATTGGCGCTTTTGGGATTGGCACCACTGAATTTTCCCCGATGGGGTTACTGCCCGTTATCGCCCGCGGCGTGGACGTCTCGATCCCTGCGGCCGGCATGTTAATCAGCGCCTACGCCATTGGCGTGATGGTGGGGGCGCCGCTGATGACGCTTCTTCTTTCACACCGCGCGCGCCGCAATGCGCTGATTTTCCTGATGGCGATTTTCACCCTCGGCAACGTGCTTTCGGCCATTTCGCCGGACTACACCACGTTGATGCTTTCGCGTATTCTGACCAGCCTTAACCACGGCGCGTTCTTTGGGCTGGGGTCGGTTGTGGCGGCAAGCGTGGTGCCGAAACACAAGCAGGCCAGCGCCGTAGCCACCATGTTTATGGGCCTGACCATCGCTAACATCGGCGGCGTTCCTGCGGCAACCTGGCTGGGCGAGGTCATCGGCTGGCGGATGTCCTTCCTGGCGACGGCCGGACTGGGCGTGGTCGCGATGGTGGCCTTGTTCTTCTCCCTGCCAAAGGGCAGCGCCGGAGAACGTCCGGAAGTGCGTAAGGAGCTGGCGGTGCTGATGCGCCCGCAGGTGCTCTCCGCGCTGCTGACCACCGTGCTGGGGGCAGGGGCGATGTTTACCCTCTACACCTATATTTCACCGGTGTTGCACGATATCACCCACGCAACGCCTCTCTTTGTGACCGCGATGCTGGTGCTGATTGGCGTGGGCTTCTCGATTGGCAACTATCTCGGCGGGAAATTTGCCGACCGTTCCGTGAGCGGAACGCTGAAGGGCTTCTTAACCCTGCTGATTGTTATCATGATCGCCATTCCGTGGCTGGCGCGTAACGAGTTTGGTGCCGCGATCGCAATGGTCGTCTGGGGGGCTGCAACGTTCGCGGTGGTGCCACCGCTGCAGATGCGCGTGATGCGCGTCGCGCATGAAGCGCCGGGCCTCTCATCCTCGGTCAATATTGGTGCTTTCAACCTGGGCAATGCGCTCGGTGCGGCGGCCGGTGGGGCCGTGATTTCCGGTGGGCTGGGGTACAGTTTTGTGCCGGTGATGGGTGCGATTATTGCCGCGCTCGGTCTGCTGCTGGTGATGATGTCGGGTCGTAAACAGCCAGAAGCAGCCTGCGCTGCGGAATAAACCAAAAACGCAGAAGGGCGAACCCTTCTGCGTGTCTCTTACGCGGCGAAGTTCTTCGCCACAAAGTCCCAGTTAACCAGTGCCCAGAAGTGCTCCAGGTAGTTAGGGCGCGCGTTGCGGTAATCGATGTAGTAAGCGTGTTCCCATACGTCCACGGTCATCAGCGGCTTCGCGCTGGTGGTCAGCGGGGTGCCTGCGTTAGAGGTAGACACGATAGCCAGTTTGCCATCCGCCTCTTTGACCAGCCACGTCCAGCCTGAACCGAAGTTCTTGATGGCGGCATCGGTGAACTTCGCTTTGAATTCCGCGAAGCTGCCAAAGGCGGCGTTAATGGCGGTAGCCAGTTCACCGACAGGTTCGCCACCGGCGTTTGGCGCCAGGCAGTGCCAGTAGAAGGTGTGGTTCCACACCTGAGCGGCGTTGTTGAATACGCCACCCTCAGCGCTGCGGACGATCTCTTCCAGCGTTTTGCCTTCAAAATCGGTGCCCTTGATCAGGTTATTCAGGTTGGTGACGTACGTCTGGTGATGCTTGCCGTAGTGATATTCCAGGGTTTCCGCAGAAATGTGCGGGGCCAGGGCGTCTTTTGCATACGGTAGTGCAGGTAATTCGAACGACATTGCTTCTCTCCTTATTGTATTTTGTGTTGCCAATAACCACACAGACAACAAGGACAGGATAGCAAATTGAAAGAGTATGCAAAAGAGGAACTTACCCTGCCACGGGTGTGGCAGGGCAGGGGTTAGCGAATGGTTTTCGGCGTCATCACGCGACGCGCGCCGACGTAATGGCGCACCCAGTAGTCTTCACTGAGCGAGGTGATCTGAATATCCTGGCCGCTACGCGGTGACTGGATGAATTTTCCGTTGCCGACATAGACGCCAACGTGGTCAGCCGTCCCGCGGCCCTGCGTGCGGAAGAAGACCAGATCGCCGTTCTCCAACTCTCCACGGTTGACCGGGGAAGCATCGCGCAGGTGGTACATCTCGTTGGCGGTACGCGGAATGCGGAACTTGACCAGATCTTTATAGGCGTAATAGACGAGGCCGCTGCAGTCAAAACCGGTACGTGGCGAAGTCCCGCCCCAGTGATACGGTTTGCCAATCTGCCCCATCAGCTTGTTCATTGCGGTTTTTTGCGCTTTCTGGACGCGCACTTTATGCACTTCCGCTATTTTGGTGACCTTGGTGCATTTCGCCTTATGGCCTTTACGCGCGATGCATTTTTCAGTCACGAGGTTAGCGGCGGTTTGCGAAGCTTTACTTTTGGCGGTGTGGGCTGTGCGGGAAGAGGTGGTTTTCGTCTTGCTGGAAGCGGTTTTTTTAGTCTGTGTGGTTGTCTTTTTCTTGTCGTTCTTAGCGGTGGTTTTTTTCTTACGTTCTGTGGCTTTCACCAGATGGTTTTTTTGTACAGCAGAATGCCGCGCCTGCTGAGAGGCGTTTGCCACTGGCGTGAAGGTGAGTGAAGTAAACAGTAAAGCACAGAGCGTGATCGAGATTTTAGTTATCCGCGCCACTGGGCAGTCCCCTGATAAATGCAGGTCATCAATAATACCCGCGTGTGATTTACAAAGCCCGTCGATTCTAATCCATAAAAAGCCAGAAAGTTAATAGCATTTTTCAATCTACGATCCTGTTTCGTTAGCAAGTGCAAAAAAATTCATCGTTCTGTCGTACATTTGCCCATTCCCTAAGCAAAACCCTGATTGACGCAGGGGTAAACACCATTTGCAATGCAACTTTTCATCACTCGGAGTAGAATGTCTATACGTGACAAAAATGTTATTTTCCGATGCCAGTCTGAACCGCTACAATGTCAGACGAATGCCGTAACAGAAGTTAAAGGAAGCAAGACATGAGCACCACTATTGAAAAAATCCAGCGCCAGATCGCTGAAAACCCGATTCTGCTGTATATGAAAGGTTCTCCAAAGCTGCCAAGCTGCGGCTTCTCCGCGCAAGCGGTTCAGGCGCTGTCTGCCTGTGGTGAGCGTTTTGCTTACGTTGATATCCTGCAGAACCCGGACATCCGCGCTGAGCTGCCTAAGTACGCGAACTGGCCGACCTTCCCACAGCTGTGGGTAGACGGTGAACTGGTTGGCGGCTGCGATATCCTGATTGAAATGTATCAGCGCGGCGAACTGCAGCAGCTGATCAAAGAAACCGCGGCGAAGTACAAAACGGAAGAGCCGGACGCAGAGTAACTTTCTGCGGAAATAAAAAAGCGACCTGCTATGGGGTCGCTTTTTTTTTGTCGGGTGGCGCTGCGCTTACCCGACCTACGATTGGCGCTCGGCCTCATCATCCATCGGCAGCGGCCAGCCGCCCAGACGCTTCCAGCGGTTGACGATCTCACAGAACAGCTCTGCGGTACGCTCCGTGTCATACAGCGCGGAGTGCGCCTGCGTGCCGTCGAACGGAATGCCAGCCGTAATACAGGCCTTTGATAACACCGTTTGTCCCAGCGCCAGGCCGCTCAGCGCGGCGGTATCGAAGGTCACAAACGGGTGGAAGGGGTTGCGCTTGAGCGCGGCCCGCTCGGCGGCGGCCATGGTAAAGCTGTGATCGAAGGTGGCGTTATGAGCCACCATAATGGCGCGGCTGCAGTTGCTCTCCTTCATGCCTTTGCGCACCATTTTAAAAATGGCGTGCAGCGCATCATATTCACTGACGGCACCGCGCAGCGGGTTATGCGGATCGATACCGTTAAACGCCAGCGCTTCCGGCTGTAAGTTTGCCCCTTCGAAAGGTTCAACGTGGAAATGCAGCGTGGTGTCCAGTGTAAGCCAGCCCTGTTCATCCATCTTCAGCGTGATGGCGGCAATTTCGAGCAGCGCATCGGTTTTAGCGTTAAATCCGGCTGTTTCTACATCAATGACAACGGGATAAAAACCACGAAAACGGTCGCACAGACCGCTAAATTGAGCGTTATCGGACATCAGGGTCTCTTACATGGGGAAAAAGCAGAGCGCATTATGGCAAATTTTGCGGGGTGATGCAGTAAAACTACGGGCGCACGTTGCGCCCTGAGGGATCAGTTGCCCAGACCGCGACCGGCGTCTTTGGCTTCAATCAGCTCGATTTTGTAACCGTCCGGATCTTCCACAAACGCAATCACGGTGGTGCCGCCTTTTACCGGGCCCGCTTCGCGCGTAACGTTACCGCCATTTTTGCGAATGCGTTCGCACGCGTCGGCTGCGTTGTCTACTTCCAGCGCGATATGGCCGTAGGCCGTGCCCAGCTCATAGCTGTCAACGCCCCAGTTGTAGGTCAGCTCGATCACCGCTTCATCCGTTTCCGGGCCGTAACCCACGAATGCCAGCGAGTATTTGTATTCCGGGTTTTCGCTGGTGCGCAGCAGCTTCATGCCCAGGACGTTAGTGTAGAAATCGATTGAACGTTGCAGGTCGCCAACGCGCAGCATGGTGTGAAGTAGGCGCATAATTTCCTCATTAACCAATGGAATAAAAAAGCTTTTTGAACAGAAACGATGTTTTAGTATAGCGGCGAAGTGTCGCCGCTATCAATGAACAATGGCGAGATTACAGAGAAGGGTAGTCGGTGTAGCCTTCCGCGCCGCCGCCGTAGAAGCTTTCCGGACGCTGCGGGTTCAGCGCCGCTTTCTGCTGCAGACGGGCAACCAGATCCGGGTTGGCGATGTAGTCGCGGCCAAACGCGACGGCATCGATCAGCCCTTTGCCGATCAGGTCTTCGGCTTTCTCTGGGGTATAGGCGCCTGCACCGATGATCACGCCGTGGAAGCGCTCGCGCACTTTCTGGCGGAAGGCTTCAGTGTAAGGCTTACCGCCAGCCCAGTCAGGCTCGGACATGTGCAGATAGGCAATACCGCGTTTGGCCAGCTCTTCAATCAGATAAAGCGCATCCGCTTCCTCATTCGGGCCGTTGTCGACGTTCTGGAAAGACCCGATTGGGGAGACGCGGATCCCGATACGGTCCGGGCTCCACTCCTTGCATACCGCATCCACCACTTCCAGCACCAGACGGGCACGGTTTTCGACGCTGCCGCCGTACTGATCGGTGCGATGGTTTGACGACGGTGACAGGAACTGGTGCAGCAGATAGCCATGCGCGGAGTGCAGCTCAATCAGGTCAAAACCGGCTTCACGGGCGTTGGCCACGGCCTGTCGGAAGTCGTTAACAATCCCCGGGATTTCGTCCAGCTCCAGCGCGCGCGGCATAGAGGTATCCACGCGGATCGCATTGCCGTTTTCATCGCGCAGGGACGTACGGGTATTGGCGCTCAGGGCCGACGCGGAGACCGGTGCCTGACCGCCAGGCTGGATGCTGCTGTGTGAGATACGACCGGTATGCCACAACTGGACCGCAATACGACCCTCTTCAGCGTGAACGCCCGCGGTGATTTTCTGCCATGCCGCGATCTGTTCCGGGCTATGGAGGCCCGGCGCACCGGCGTAACCCTTCGCCTGAGCAGAGATCTGCGTGGCTTCCGTGATGATCAGGCCAGAGCTTGCGCGTTGACGGTAGTATTCGCCCATCAATGGAGTGGGGATGTCACCCGGCTCAATACTGCGCAGACGGGTCAGCGGAGCCATGAACACGCGGTTTGGCGCCGTGACGGCACCCACTTTCAATGGGGTAAACAGTTTTTCAGCTGACATAAAGACTCCTGAGTAGACCAGTCGACTAGTAATAAAGTAAATAAAAAGCGCCCGTTATACGCCAGGCGCAGTAATGCTGTTTTTCACATGTGCCAGCGCGCTTTCCAGCGGCAAGGCACTGCGCGAAATTTTTGCCTGCAGATTGGCCCCTAACCACAGGGAATAGAGCACCTGAGACTGCATTAAGGGGTCGCCGGTAAAGGCCAGCGTTTTTTCGTCGCGGCCTTTTTCCAGCGCCTGGGCCAGCAGGGCGATCACGCCGCGGGCACCCTTATCCATCGCCGAGCGCATATCTTCGGAAAGATCGCACACCTCGGCAGACAGCTTGACCGTCAGGCATCCGCTGATAATGCCCTGCTGACAGAACTGGTTCAGCGTTTCCTGATAGTAGTTCAGAACACGATCCCGATAGTTTCCTTCACCCGACGCAAAATGGGTCGCCAGACGCTGGTGGTAGCCCGCGTAATGACGCTCCAGCATTGCCACGCCAAAGGCTTCTTTGGACCGGAAGTAGTGATAAAACGACCCCTTCGGTACCTCAGCGGTTTTTAATAACTCGCTCAACCCCATACCGGTAAACCCGCGATGCATGCAAAGACGCTCGCCGGTTGCCAGGAGATGATCGCGGGTATCGTGTTCAGTATTTCTGCTCATGGCCGCACTCTAATAGACCGTTCGGTCTAATGCAAGCGAGTTTATTGCCGACATGCGCTCAGAATATCCAGCTGCTGTTGATAAACGTTTGATTTCACGTCCATCATACCCAGTACGGTCGAGAACAAATTGTCCTGGGAAACCGCATTTTTTGCAGCGTGGTCGCGTAAACACTGTTCATTGATGCCAAAGTTTTTCGCGTAGTCCGGTGACAGCCAGAACATAAACGGAATGTGCGTTTGCTGCTCCGGCGCCAGCATGTACGGCGTACCGTGCAGATAAATGCCGCTTTCACCCAGTGACTCACCGTGATCCGAGAGATAAATCAGGGCGGTGTTCATGCTTGCCTGGCGCGCTTTCAGCGCATCAATGGTTTTGCTGACCATGCTGTCGGTATACAGGATGGTGTTGTCATAGGTATTCATCAGCGCCTGATGGTCGCAATCCTGAATTTCATTGGTGTCGCAGGTTGGGGTAAATTTACGGAAATTGTCCGGGTAACGGCGATAGTATGCCGGACCGTGGCTCCCCATCAGGTGGATAACCAGCACCGTGTCCTGCTTCAGACCATCCAGCACGTTGTCCAGACGGTAGAAATTCACATCATCAATACAGGATTTGTCTTTGCAGAACTGATCCAGATTCCACTGCGTCATATCGGTATGCGGCACGCGATCGCAGGCGCCTTTACAGCCGCCGTCGTTGTCGCGCCAGAGCAGGTTGATCCCCGCATGCTTCAGCACATCGAGCAGACCTTCCTGATGGTGAGCCAGGTCGGCATCGTATTTGCTGCGCGTCATGCCCGAGAACATGCACGGAACGGAAACGGCGGTTTCGGTGCCGCAAGAGGAGGCCTGCGGGAAGTTAATCACATCCTGCTTTTTCAGCTCCGGGTTCGTTTCACGATTGTAACCATTCAGGGAGTAGTTCGCCGCGCGAGAGGCTTCCCCAACGACCAGCACCAGAACGGTTTTCTTTTGCTGGCCGGTAATCAACGGTCCTTTATGGGCATCTTCGCCAATCCGCACCAGCGTTTGATCGCCTGCAAACCAGCGCATTTTGCTGTACTTCACCACGGCGCTGACATAGTTGGCCGGGGTCACCATTTTGACGATGCTTTTGTTGTTGCGAAACAGCGACGCGTAATCTTTATAAAACAGCGCCGCAATCAGGATAATCACCAGCAGGGCACCGAGCATCGCGGCGACGCGCGTCAGCAGGGCATACCACCATTTCCCGGTACGAATGCGGGTCAACGCCAGCACCACGGAGGGAACGAGGCCTGCGATAACAATCCACAGAATCATCTGCGGGGTCACCAGGGCTGTCGCTTCCTGAGAGTTGGTTTCGAACACGTTCACAATCATATTCTGATCGATCACCGCGCCGTAGGTGTACATAAAGTAGGTGGCCGCGGCGCATCCGACCGTTAAGACGATCAGCAGCGGCTTACGGATATAGGGGATATTCAGCAGGCTAAAGACAATCACCCAGCCGCAAAACAGCACCAGCGGTACGGACGCGGCAAAGAGGATGTCGTGCAGGTGCGCAGGGGCAATAATGGCCCAGCTGCGCTGGATAAACAGCCCATTAATCAACGTAAAAAAGAGTGCACAGCCCAGAGTAAATTTAATGTCGTTACATTGTAACTTTTTGATTAACCACATCGATCGGTAAACCTGTCATTGTCATGATGGGCCGAGTATAAAGCGGGAAGATTAGTGAAACCTTAATGCCACAAATCTGTGGTATGGGCCTTGCACGTGGCGCGTTTAGCGTCTTCACTGTAGGTGAGAGTGGTTATCCGGAGGTGAGTGTGGCAGAGCAGCTGGAGTTTTTCCCCATCCAGAGCCCGTGCCGGGGGATTTGTCAGGTGGATGAACGCGGATATTGCCGCGGGTGCATGCGTACCCGCGATGAGCGTTTTAACTGGCAAAACTTTAGCGACACGCAAAAGCAGGAGGTGTTACGCCTCTGCCGTCAGCGTCTTCTGCGCAAAATACGCGCAAACAAAGCCGGTGAGACCGAAGAACCCCAGCAACCTTCACTTTTTTAACACGGTAATTGCGTATACTCATGACATCACGTCCTTGAGGAAAATGTTATGGTTCAGCGAATTACCCTTGCCCCCCAGGGGCCAGAATTCTCCCGTTTTGTGATGGGCTACTGGCGCCTGATGGACTGGAATATGTCCCCCCTCCAGCTGGCGAGCTTTATTGAAGAGCATATCGATCTGGGCGTTACCACGGTCGACCATGCGGATATTTACGGTGGCTATCAGTGTGAAGCCGCATTCGGCGAGGCGCTCAAGCTGGTTCCGGCACTCCGCGACCGCATGGAGATCGTCACGAAGTGCGGGATTGCCACCACGGCAAAACCGGAACACGCCCTTGGGCATTACATCACCGACAGCGCGCATATCATCAAGAGCGCTGAGCAGTCTCTGGTCAACCTGGCGACCGACCGTATCGACCTGCTGTTAATCCATCGTCCGGACCCGCTTATGGATGCCGATGAGGTGGCAGAAGCCTTCCTGAACCTGCATCAGAGCGGCAAAGTGCGTCACTTTGGCGTTTCCAACTTTACCCCGGCGCAGTTTGCACTGCTTCAGTCTCGTCTGCCGTTTACCCTGGCCACCAACCAGGTGGAGATCTCCCCGGTACACCAGCCGCTGCTGCTGGACGGTACGCTTGACCAGCTGCAGCAGCTGCGCATTCGCCCGATGGCCTGGTCATGCCTGGGAGGCGGACGCCTGTTCAATGATGATGAATTCCAGCCGCTGCGTAACGAGCTGGACACCATCGCCCGCGAGCTGAACGCGGAGAGCATCGAACAGGTGGTTTACGCCTGGATCCTGCGCCTGCCGTCAAAACCGCTGCCGATTATTGGTTCTGGCAAAATTGAACGCGTGCGTTCTGCACTGGCCGCTGAAGAGCTGCAGATGACCCGCCAGCAGTGGTTCCGCATCCGCAAGGCTGCGCTGGGTTACGACGTGCCATAAACCGCCAGAAGATGACTTTCCGGTGAAATCTTTGCCCCTGGTATACACTTAAGGGGCAAAAAATAACCAGCGGAGGTCATATGAAGCGTTTTGCTCTGGCAATGGTCGCGCTGGTTGTTTGCGCAGGGGCGCAGGCAGCCAGCGACGAAGTGGAAATGAATCTCGTCACCTCTCAGGGGGTAGGTCAGTCCATCGGAACAGTGAAAATCACGGAAACCGATAAAGGACTGGAGTTCGCTCCCAACCTCAAAGCACTCCCTCCCGGTGAGCATGGTTTTCATGTTCACGCTAAAGGAAGCTGTCAGCCCGCGTTAAAAGAGGGGAAACCGTCGGCTGCGGAAGCGGCAGGCGGTCACCTTGACCCGCAACACTCCGGCAAGCATGAGGGCCCGGAAGGCATGGGACATCTGGGCGATCTGCCCGTGCTGGTGGTCAATAACGACGGTAAAGCCACCGATCCCGTTGTCGCGCCGCGTCTGAAAAAGCTGGATGAGGTGAAAGGCAAAGCGCTGATGATCCACGTCGGCGGCGACAATATGTCCGATCAGCCTAAACCGCTTGGCGGCGGCGGGGCGCGTTATGCCTGCGGCGTGATCTGATCCCCAATCGTACCCGGCGGTGGTGCCTGTTCCAGCTGCGACAGCGAGCAGTGCAGCCGCCAGATTATCGAGGCCAAATCGCGGGCGGCGGGGAGATGATGTCGTGCAAGCGTATCGCAGATCCGCTGCAGTTCATTCAGCGTGGCTTCCAGCGGCCGCTGCTGGACCCCGCGTTCGCTCATGACATCGCGCAGCAGGGAGATGCAAACGTCACGCACCTGCGACAGCGGGTCGGAACGCGTTTCCCACCCGCGAAGCTGCCAGACCACGTGCGAGCAGTTCAGCAGCACCACGCCCCAGCGCAGCAGCCAGCGCCGGGAAAGCGCGTCCTGGCTGTTATTGAGCTGGCTGACGTGATGATAAACCAGCGATTCATACTCACTCTCACGAAGATGCGGCTTGCGGCTGAGCTGGTCGACAAACCCCCGGCGTAACTCCCGGATATGCCTGCGGCTTTTGCGGGCATCGGAGCCGGGACGCAGCACCGCGAAGGCCAGCCACGCCAGCCCCACGCCGAGGATCTTTGCGAGGTTGTCATTGAGAAAATCGGCGTAATCGTACACCGGTGGATTCGTCACGGAGATAAACGAGCCCATAAAGACAATCAGCTGTCCCCAAAGGCCCGCCAGCTTCGGCATCTGCAGCTTGAGTAGCTGCATGGTGGTCAACAGCGGAAAGAGGAACAGCAGGAACTGCCAGAGATCGCTTATCTGCACCATCAGGCCAAACTTCACCACGAAACTGAACAGCGACAGCAGCACCAGGGTGCGCAGCAGGAGCGTCAGCGAGTTAAACGGCGAGGCCGCGACGGAGTAAAGCACGCAGCTGATGGCGGCGAGCGTCAGGGCCGCCGTACCGGACTCCCACTGCGTGGTGATACTCCACGCGCCCACCAGCATCAGCGCGCAAAAGGTACGAAAACCGCTCCACAGCGCTTCCAGGTAGTCAGTATGGCGGGCGAGAGCCGGGCTCCCGGGAACGTTGAACTCCGTGACCGGCGTGGCATTCTCAACCGCGTTAATCCAGCGGCTGCTGCGCAGGTAGAGTCGG
Source organism: Enterobacter cloacae complex sp. 2024EL-00227 (assembly GCF_043945315.1). Classification (NCBI taxonomy): domain Bacteria; kingdom Pseudomonadati; phylum Pseudomonadota; class Gammaproteobacteria; order Enterobacterales; family Enterobacteriaceae; genus Enterobacter; species Enterobacter cloacae complex sp. 2024EL-00227. The sequence continues at coordinate 126,832 of NZ_JBIMQP010000008.1, read as the reverse complement.
CAAAAGTAATTCAGACGCTGCCAGAAGGCGCGATGGCGATAATCATATTCATCCACCGGGGCGAGCGGGGCGATTATTCGCGCGACCGTGTAGATGTCTGCATCCGGGCGCGCAAGGGTTGCGAGCAGCGTTTCAATCACCGCGCGCGTGTTTTCCGGCGGCGTTGGCCAGTTGAGCAGCATCCGGCGCAGGCTGGAGATGGCGCTGGTCATGCGCAGCTGCTGGTGCAGCAAATAGTTAAGCAGGGTGTTCTGACGGCGAAAGCGGTAGTGGCTCCAGAACGCCTGAATACGCAGCAGATTCATTGTCAGGATCTGTCCTATCACCTTTTCATGGGCGAGACGGATCTCATCGCTGGTATCCGGTTGCCACAGCAGGCTCGCGTGTTCAAGCAGCCGGGTGTGCATGGTTTTAAGGGCGGTGATGAGTGCGCTGCCGTCGGAAGTGCTGGGGAGGATCATCATCATAAATCCGCCGCAGAGGATCCCGACAATCACTTCGCAGACGCGCGCCTGTGCAATATCCCACAGCTCGGTGGTATCGAGCACATTCACCACCGGGAAGGCAATAATGGCGGCGGTATAGCCCGCCAGCTGGAAAGCGTAGGCGACGTTGTTGGTGAAATGGGCGCAGGCCCAGGTACAGCATCCCAGCCATGCCGCCATGCTCAGGAGGAACAGCCATGGGTCGTTCAGCGTGTGGCCGGCGATAATTAACGCCGCCGTGGCACCCAGCAGGCTGCCGGCGATACGCCCAAGGCTCTTACTGATCACCCCGCCGACCGTAGGAAAACTCACCACCGCGGCAGAGGTCATCGCCCAATAGGGCTCATCCAGGTTCAGGTAATAGGCGACGGTCAGCGCCAGACACATGGCAATGCCGTTACGCAGCGCGTAGCGCCACTGAGGACGCGTCGCTTTCATCCACGGCGAGTTTTGCCAGGAGAGCGCCTGCAGCTTCATTAAGGGGTTCCGATGGAGACAGTGCAGGTGGTGCCGGATACCAGCGTGATGCCCTGCGGTAAATGGTCAAACTCCACGCGAACAGGCACGCGTTGAGCGAGACGCACCCAGGGGACGTTCGGCTTGATATCCGGCACCAGGCCGGAATCTGTTTCAACGCTTTGATCGTAAATGGCGCGACCAATGCTGGAGACGTGACCCTGTAACCTTTGCGAGCCGCTGTACAGCGTAATCGCTGCTGGCGATCCCTCGCGAATATGCCGAAGCTTGGTCTCTTCGAAGTAGCCCACTACGTAGAAGGAGTGGCTGTCGACCAGGGCGAAAACGGGCTGTCCCGTGGTGGCATAGTTACCCACGCGGGCGGAAAGGTTGGTCACCCATCCATCGACAGGGGCGGTAATCACGGTTTGGGTCAGTTCCCACTGCGCCTGCTTCAGCGTCGCCTCAGCCACGTTGACGCTCGCCTGCATCGCCTTAACGTTGAGGTTGGCGGTGTCTAAATCTTCCGCGGAGATGTAGTTTTGCGACAGGTGACGGCGGCGGTTGGCCTCGTTGTTGGCCTTTGCCAGATCAGACTGGGCTTTTGCCAGCTGCGCCTGGGCATTCAGAATCGCGATATGGTACGGCGTGTCGTCGATTCGGAATAAAACCTCTCCCTTTTTAACGTACTGGTTATCCTTAACCAGCAGCGACGTAATGCTTCCCGATACCTGCGGGGTAATGCTGACCTGCTCAGCGCGAATCTTACCGTCACGCGTCCAGGGAGACTGCATGTAATAATTCCAGAGCCACCATCCGGCGACCAGCGCAAGGACCAGAACAAACAGGGTGGAAAAGTACTTCAGCGTTTTCAGGGGCATAGTCACCACACGATCAGAACAGCAAGGCCCAGGCATACACAGAGGGCAAACAGGGAAAGATCCATCAGCATGGGATGCCAGATTTCGCCGGAATACATCCAGTCGCGAAGCAGGCGATGCGCGATGAGCCAGAGAATAAAGCCCACCAGCACGGCCTTAAACAGAGGGGGAAAGTAGACTGACGCACCGAAGATCAGGTCCTGGAGGGGTAAACCCTCTGAGCGATGAAAAAAGGTCACGAGCAGAGATCCTTTGCAGTGAACAGAATGCCGTGTTGGCTTGTCTGAGTATGAAGAAGCATCACAATTCAGTGTAAGTCATACTTTTGAGTTAGATGAATGCAGTATTGCATTTGTTTTGCCATTACAAATGCTGCACACTATTCTAAAATCAGCATAATAACTTAGCAAGCTAATTATAAGGAGATGAAATTGGAATCGCCATTAGGTTCTGATCTGGCAAGGTTGGTACGCGTCTGGCGTGCTCTGATTGACCATCGCCTGAAACCTCTGGAATTGACGCAGACGCATTGGGTCACGCTGCACAATATTCATCAGCTGCCGCCCGATCAGTCGCAAATTCAACTGGCAAAAGCGATAGGCATTGAGCAACCGTCACTGGTGCGCACGCTTGACCAGCTGGAAGAGAAGGGGCTGATCTCCCGACAAACCTGCGCCAGCGATCGTCGCGCCAAGCGGATAAAACTCACTGAGAAAGCGGCGCCTATCATTACTGAAATGGAAGCTGTGATTACCAAAACGCGCGGTGAAATCCTTTCAGGCGTTTCACCGGCGGAGCTGGAAATGCTCATTAGCCTCATTGCTCGCCTTGAGCAAAACATCCATGAGCTACAGTCTCGCGACTGATAAACACTAAGGCCTTGCAGCAGCAAGGCCTTTTTTTACTTAAAGACCACCACTCGATTACGGCCTGTCTCCTTCGCTTCATACATCGCCTTGTCGGCACTCTCCACGCACGCTTCTGCGGTCACGGACGATGACGTCGCCGTAAATACTCCCATGCTGATGGTAATCGGCTCAGGTAGCTGCCCTCCGCTGCTGGTTTTATCAAAGCTGCTTAGCTTCAACCGAATACGTTCCGCCACCTGGTGGGCTGCATCTGAAGAGGTGTTGGCCAGCATCAGCACAAACTCCTCACCGCCGATTCGAGCCGCGATGTCCTGCGGGCGTACGGAATCCATCAGCAGATTGGCGACAAACTGTAAGACTTTGTCTCCCTGAAGGTGGCCATAGTTATCGTTGATACGCTTGAAGCGGTCGAGATCGCTGACGATAACCGAAACTGGGCGGCTGGGTTTCGCCATGTCCAGCGCCTGGTTTAACGATTCATAAAAATAGCTACGGTTATAAAGGCGCGTAAGCGGATCGCGAATCGAATTTTGATATGACTGCTGATATTTTAAATGGGAATCACGGTACAGCATGAAGACGTCGTAGAGCAGTACAAAAATAATCATCAGCGTAGCGACGGTTTCAAATAGCCGGGCGCGATACCACGATATATCTTCAGCATGTCCGCCTACTAACAGCATGGCGAGCGTGACGATATAGCAAACGCACAGGAAATTTCCGCCTACCCAGAATAAATTGCGCACGCGCGTGACAAACATCAGCGTTACTAATGAAACCACCCAGAAGACAATTAAAGAAATATTTATGCATTGGCTCCAGAGCACCATAAACTGACGGGTTTCGTTATCAACCAGGTCAATGGATAACAAGGGCGAGTGACTAGAATATATCCAGGCCAGTCCCACAACGCAGGCGGTAAAGAGAAACGCCCCGCTCACAATTGAGATATGCGCCAACCGTGAAAAGGGGTAATCGCGCGTAGGATAGAGTATTGCCGCAACGCTGAACAACACCGCCATTAAAAAGTGGCGGAACATAAAGTAGATCATCGCATCGTTGTAGTTAACGACGTTGAACTGATAGAGGTTCAGCCACGCTGGAAAGCTGGACAGCGTTCCGACCATCAACAGTGCCGAACCGGCAAAGGCAAAGGCGATCGCAATCAGATAGAGCCGCCGCTTATCACACCAGTATTTCATTGCCATAAAGCAGGCAATAAACAGGTGAAACACGAGTAAAAAAATGGTGAGCGTAGGGAACAAAAGAGGCGAGAAGGAGGGAACCCATTCAACCACTTTTGAAAAGAGAGCTTGTAATATTCCGATGACGACAAGGCAACCGAAACAGAACGAGATATAACGACCTTTTAGACAACGACTATTCGCAAGCATATAAGTTTTTACAAAATGAGAAATAAATTATGAAGAGGTAATTGCGAAGAGTCTAAGCAAGTAATGCAATAAATACTTTGCGCGGAGACAATATACGATGAGATTAAATATTTGTGGGGTGAATATATTTTGTAAAAATATTCGTATAAGTGATGTATATTGTAAATGGATGTGGCCCAATGGCCACATCCATTTTTAATTAACGTGGAGAAACGGTCACCTGGCTTCCGTTGCTTGCCAGCACAACGCGCTGACCTGCGGAGAAGCGTGTGCTGCCTTGTTTCTGAACAACCATAATGGTGCTGCCGTCGTCTTTACGAATTTCCAGCTCGACGCCCTGAGTTTTGTTCATCGCACCCTGAACACCCTGGCCTGCTACACCACCGGCCACTGCGCCTGCGGCTGTTGCCAGAGAACGGCCCGTACCGCCGCCGACGGTATTACCCAGGAAACCACCCAGAACGGCACCGCCGATGGCGCCCATCACGTTGTTTTCATCACCACCCTGAATCTGTACAGGGCGTGCGTTAACAACGGTACCGTAAGTCACGTTCTGAACCTGTTTCGCTTCAGAAGCGCTATAAACGTCGCCAGAAAGTGAACTGTCATTCACACAGCCAGCCAGAGTTAAACCAATCAGCGAAACGCCCAGTACACGTAAAATCATTTGAATCTCCTGTTCACCAAAAACGCCCGATGGGGGGCATCCGTTATGGCTAAATTATATGGCATAAGGGGCCATCGTTCATATCTTTGCACTAACAATAGGAAAATTGTACTTGAATTTGACTTAACGAGACATAAACAGGATCCGCCCACGCTACTCGTCTGACATTGTTAAAAAATATTATTGCCGGATGGCAAAGCGACGCCGTTTATGGTTGAGTGGATATCCTTAGCCCACGCAACGTAAGGAAAGCGCATGAAATCGGGTCGCTACATTGGTGTGATGTCAGGCACCAGTCTGGATGGGGTAGATGTCGTTCTGGCTGCCATTGATGAGAACATGGTGGCGCAGCAGGCGAGCCTGACCTGGCCAATCCCCATTTCACTGAAAGAGGATATTCTCAGTATCTGTCAGGGGCAGCAGCTGACCCTTTCGCAGCTTGGACAGCTGGATGTCCGCCTGGGGGCGCTGTTTGCGGATGCGGTGCAGGCTTTGATGCAAAAAGAACATCTTCGTCCGCAGGATGTGGTGGCCATCGGGTGTCACGGACAAACGGTCTGGCATGAACCCATCGGCGATGCCCCGCACACCCTGCAAATCGGCGATAACAACCAGATTGTGGCGAAGACGGGCGTCACGGTGGTCGGCGATTTCCGTCGTCGCGATATTGCTCTTGGCGGACAGGGCGCACCGCTGGTGCCCGCGTTTCATCAGGCACTACTGGCGCACCCTTCAGAGCGGCGTATGGTGCTCAACATTGGTGGGATCGCCAATCTGTCGATGCTTATTCCGGGGCAGCCGGTCCGCGGCTACGATACCGGCCCGGGCAATATGTTAATGGATGCCTGGATCTGGCGTCAGTGCGGTCAACCGTATGATAAAAACGCGGAGTGGGCGAGTGAGGGTAAGGTGATTCTCCCGCTGCTGCAGTCCATGCTGAGCGATCCTTATTTTGCCTTACCGGCACCGAAAAGCACGGGGCGTGAATACTTCAACTTTGGCTGGCTTGAGCGCCAGCTGGCGTCATTCCCGGCGCTCGCGCCGCAGGATGTTCAGGCGACGCTTGCCGAGCTTACGGCCGTGTCGATTTCTGAACAGGTGCTGCTTAGCGGCGGATGTGAACGCCTGCTGGTGTGCGGCGGGGGAAGCCGTAACCCGCTGGTGATGGCGCGTCTTGCCGGGCTGCTGCCGGGTACCGAAGTGTCGACAACCGATGAGGCCGGCATCAGCGGGGATGATATGGAGGCGCTGGCCTTTGCCTGGCTTGCCTGGCGCACCGTTGCCGGGCTGCCGGGCAACTTGCCGTCGGTCACCGGCGCGCGCGAGGCGAGCGTTCTTGGGGCGATTTTCCCGGCAAATCCGCGTCATAATCAGAGTTAACTGAAATTCAGCGCGGCGCGTCGTCGTTAGAATGGAACGAAACAGGGGGGCAGCCATGCCCTCCAGGACCAGGATAGTCTTCGGAATATGCCCATGAAAAAACTTCTTCTTATTGCCGCCCCTTTGCTGCTGTCAGGATGCAGCGTCTACAACCAGCTCGTTGAGCGCATGCAGACCGATACCCTGGAGTATCGCTGCGACGAAAAACCGCTGACCGTGAAGCTGAACAATCCGCGCCAGGAAGCCAGTTTTGTTTACGACAATAAATTGCTGACGCTGAAGCAGGGCATTTCGGCCTCGGGCGCACGCTACACCGACGGTATCTATGTCTTCTGGTCGAAAGGCGACAGCGCCACGGTCTACAAACGCGACCGTATTGTGCTGAACAATTGCCAGCTCGAAAATCCGAAGCGTTGAGATTTTTACAGGGGCGGCGCACAATAGCGCCACCCACTCTCAATGTCAGCTAACGCCATGTCAGATAACGACGAACTGCAGCAAATTGCGCATCTGCGCCGTGAATACACCAAAGGCGGCCTGCGTCGCCAGGATCTTCCCGCTGAACCCCTCGTGCTTTTTGAACGCTGGCTGAAACAGGCCTGCGAAGCGAAACTTGCCGACCCAACGGCGATGGTTGTCGCAACGGTAGATGAAAACGGTCAACCGTATCAGCGTATCGTATTGCTCAAGCATTATGACGAGAAAGGGCTGGTGTTCTATACCAACCTTGGCAGCCGCAAAGCGCACCATCTGGAAAACAATCCGCGTATCAGCCTGCTGTTCCCGTGGCACATGCTGGAACGTCAGGTCATGGTGACCGGCAAAGCGGAACGTCTCTCGACGCTGGAAGTGGTGAAGTATTTCCACAGTCGTCCGCGTGACAGCCAGATTGGCGCCTGGGTATCAAAACAGTCCAGCCGCATTTCCGCCCGCGGCGTGCTGGAAAGTAAATTCCTCGAGCTGAAGCAGAAGTTCCAGCAGGGTGAAATCCCGCTGCCGAGCTTCTGGGGTGGTTTCCGCATCCCGATTGAGCAAATCGAGTTCTGGCAGGGGGGCGAACATCGCCTGCACGACCGCTTTTTATACCAGCGCGAGAATGGCGGCTGGAAAATCGACAGACTGGCGCCGTAATCCCCGAAATTTGTTGATTTAAGCGCTAGCGCACACCGCGCTTGCGCTTTATTCTATGGTCCTTTCGCATCAGGCGAAAAGTCGTGTACCGGCAAAGGTGCAGTCGTTTATACATGGAGAATTTGATGGCAAGCAGTAACTTGATTAAACAATTGCAAGAGCGGGGCCTCGTGGCCCAGGTGACGGACGAGGAAGCGTTAGCAGAGCGACTGGCGCAAGGCCCGATCGCGCTCTATTGCGGCTTCGATCCCACCGCTGACAGCTTGCATTTGGGGCATCTTGTTCCATTGTTATGCCTGAAACGCTTCCAGATGGCGGGCCATAAGCCTGTTGCCCTGGTGGGCGGCGCGACCGGTCTGATTGGTGACCCAAGCTTCAAAGCCGCTGAGCGTAAACTGAACACCGAAGATACCGTGCAGGAGTGGGTCGATAAGATCCGCAAACAGGTTGCACCGTTCCTCGACTTCAACTGTGGCGATAACGCCGCGATTGCCGCGAACAACTACGACTGGTTTGGCAGCATGAACGTGCTGACCTTCCTGCGCGACATCGGCAAGCACTTCTCTGTTAACCAGATGATTAACAAAGAGGCCGTGAAGCAGCGTCTGAACCGTGACGAACAGGGTATCTCCTTTACCGAGTTCTCCTACAACCTGCTGCAGGGGTATGACTTTGCCTGCCTGAACAAACTGCACGGTGTTTCCCTGCAGATTGGCGGTTCTGACCAGTGGGGTAATATCACCTCCGGTATCGACCTGACCCGTCGCCTGCACCAGAATCAGGTCTTTGGTCTGACCGTTCCGCTGATTACCAAAGCAGACGGTACCAAATTTGGTAAAACCGAAGGCGGTGCGGTATGGCTCGATCCGAAGAAAACCAGCCCGTACAAATTCTACCAGTTCTGGATCAACACGGCGGATGCCGATGTTTATCGCTTCCTGAAGTTCTTCACCTTTATGGATATTGAAGACATCAATGCGCTGGAAGAAGAAGACAAGAACAGCGGTAAAGCGCCACGCGCGCAGTACGTGCTGGCAGATGAAGTGACCAAACTGGTTCACGGTGAAGAAGGTCTGGCCGCGGCAAAACGCATTACTGCAAGCCTGTTCAACGGTACCCTGAGCGATCTGAGCGAAGCGGACTTCGAACAGCTGGCGCAGGACGGCGTGCCAATGGTTGAGATGGAGAAAGGGGCTGACCTGATGCAGGCGCTGGTGGACTCTGAACTCCAGCCTTCACGCGGTCAGGCGCGTAAAACCATCGCGTCCAACGCCATCACCATCAACGGTGAAAAGCAGGCCGACCCGGAATACACCTTTGTTGACGGCGACCGTCTGTATGGCCGCTACACCCTGCTGCGTCGCGGTAAGAAAAACTACTGCCTTGTCTGCTGGAAATAATTAACAGTCTCGAGGGGCGTGGGAAACCACGCCCCTTTTGTTTTTTCAGGGTTTGGTAAGCATAAAATGAAGAACATCCTCGCCATTCAGTCCCACGTTGTTTTTGGACATGCTGGCAACAGCGCTGCGGAATTCCCAATGCGCCGCCTCGGCGTCAACGTCTGGCCCCTCAATACCGTTCAGTTCTCTAACCACACGCAGTATGGCAAATGGACCGGCTGCGTGATGCCGCCTTCGCACCTCACCGAGGTTGTGCAGGGCATTGCCGATATCGACCAGCTCAAGCGCTGTGACGCCGTATTGAGCGGTTATCTTGGTTCCGCGGAGCAGGGGGAACATATCCTCGGCATCGTGCGTCAGGTAAAGGCTGCCAACCCGTCGGCAAAATACTTCTGCGACCCCGTTATGGGCCATCCGGAAAAAGGCTGTATCGTGGCGCCAGGCGTGGCAGAATTCCACGTTCGCCATGCGCTGCCCGCCAGCGATATCATTGCGCCAAACCTGGTCGAACTGGAAATTCTCTGCGAGCATCCGGTTAACAGCGTAGAAGAGGCCGTAAGCGCGTCACGCGAGCTGATCGCGCAGGGGCCTGAGGTTGTGCTGGTAAAACACCTCGCGCGCGCAGGGCTAAGCCAGGATCGCTTTGAGATGCTGCTGGTGACGAAAGAGGATGCCTGGCATATCAGCCGCCCGCTGGTGGATTTTGGCACGCGTCAGCCGGTGGGCGTGGGCGATGTGACCAGCGGGCTGCTGCTGGTGAAACTGCTTCAGGGTGCAACGGTGAGGGACGCGCTGGAGCACGTTACGGCAGCGGTGTACGAAATTATGATTGCGACGAAAGAGATGCAGGAATATGAACTGCAGGTGGTCGCGGCACAGGATCGTATCGCGAAGCCGGAGCACTATTTCAGCGCAACCCAGCTTTAAACGATGCCGGGTGGCGCTGCGCTGGCACGGGTCTACGGAATTCGTAGGCCGGGTAAGCGTCAGCGCCACCCGGCAACACAGTCTGCTCGGTTAATTCAACCCTTCCGCTTTCAGCGCTGCAGCCACCGCAGGACGTTCAGCCACGCGTTTCATATACGATGCAATGTGGTCTAACCCTTCCAGATTCAGCTTAACCGCACGTGCCCAGCGCAGCACGGTGAACAGGTACGCATCAGCGATCGTGAAGCGCGAGCCGCCAATCCACTGTTCGTCTTTCAGCGATTCGTTAACGTACTGCAGCTTTTTCTCCAGCAGGGCGCGCAGGGTCGGCTTAAACTCTTCCGGCGTATCCGGGCGGAACAGCGGCGTAAAGCCTTTGTGCAGCTCGGTGGCAATGTAGTTCAGCCATTCCAGCGTTTTATAGCGAGAAATGGTACTGACCGGGGCCAGCAGCTGGCGATCGGGCACGCTATCGGCCAGGAACTGCATAATCGCCACGCCTTCGGTCAGCAGGGTACCGTCATCCAGCAGGAGCGCCGGAACCTGTCCTTTCGGGTTAATGGCAAGAAAGTCATCGCCGTTTTCCAGACGTTTTTTCATCAGATCAACGCCATCCAGCGTGAAATCTTTGCCGCTCTCGCGCAGGGTGATATGGGAAGCAAGAGAGCACGCGCCCGGTTTGTAGAACAGTTTCATCGGTAACTCCTTTTCGCTGAGGTTTCAGCTATGTTAGTGCGCAAACGGATAAAAAAAAAGCCGCTAATCAATTAGCGGCTTCTGGTCAGTCGTTTCTCACGGATTTCACGCAGTAGCGGTTTTGGTCGCCTTAGCGGTCTTGTCGTCGTCCTGAGTCATGCGATTCAGTTTCGGTGCGGTCAGCAGCATCAGAGCGGCAATAACGGCAGTCGCGATACCAATCTGCATGAACACGGTACCGTAGACGTTCAGGGAAACCAGTGGGTCAGTGACGTTTTCCGGCACGGCCATCAGGTTCGCAATCTTACCGGCGATAATTGCTGCACCGGCAGTGGTCAGGAACCAGCTACCCATAATGAAGCCCATCAGACGCTGCGGAACCAGCTGTGCAACCATTGCCAGACCCAGACCAGAGATCATCAGTTCGCCGATAGACTGCAGCGCGTAGCTCAGGATCAGCCAGTTAACGGATACGATACCGGCGTCGGTAGCAAATTTGGTACCCAGCGGCAGCACCAGGAACGCGCCGGAGCACAGCACCATACCGATAGCAAACTTGTGCGGCATTGGCAGACGGTCGCCCATCTTGTTATAGATCGCGGCCAGAATCGGGCTACCAATCATGATCCAGAACGGGTTCAGTGCCTGATACTGCTCCGGTTCGAACGCGATGCCCAGAATAGAGTGCTCAACGTTACGAATGGCGAAGAAGTTCAGAGAGGTTGGCATCTGGCTGTACAGCACGAAGAAGATAATCGCTTCCAGCATCAGAATGAAGGCCACGATCATCTTACGACGGGCGGCACCCTGCATAGCGAATGCTTCTTTCGCGAAGATAACCACGATACCCAGCGCCACAACGCCCAGAACGGCACGTGCGATACCCTGGTTGTGCAGCAGCCAGGTTGCGATGGCCGCCAGGACCACAACGCCTACGATGGTCGCCAGCAGTTTGCCCATATGCACAGGCTCGAAGTCTGGTTTTGAACCGTAGTTTTTAACCCAGCTGCGGCAGAACAGGAAGTTCACCACGGTGATCAGCATACCGACGAAGCTCAGTGCAAACGCCACGCTCCAGCCGAATTTCGCTGCGAGCCATGGAGTTGCCAGCATCGAGAAGAACGAACCGATGTTGATGGACATGTAGTACATGGTAAATGCACCGTCCAGACGCGGGTCATCTTTGCTGTAGCAGGTAGAGAGCAGGGAAGACGGGTTCGCTTTGAACAGACCGTTACCCACGGCGATCGTGGCCATGCCCATATACACGACAGCGGCATCATGCCCTGACCATGCTACCAGTCCATAGCCAATCGCCAGAACAATGGCGCCCAGCATGATGACACGTTTAGTTCCGAGGACTTTATCGCCCAGCCAGCCGCCGATAGCGACCAGACCGTACACCAGAGCACTGAAGGAGGAGAACAGCGTGATGGAATCGGCTTCGGACATACCCAGCTGTTTCACCAGGTAAACCGCCATGATCCCTTGCAGGCCGTAGTAACCAAAACGCTCCCATAACTCGATAGAGAAGATGAGATAGAACGCTTTAGGTTGTTTAAAAGCGTTCAGACTCACGCTTTCATCTGTTGGTTTATTGTTTGCAGTCGACACATATACCTCTTTTTTTACATCCCATATTAACGGGGGTGTTCATAGCGTGATGGCCGTAGTCCATACGCCTTATAGTTATATTGGGAGGAGAAACGGCGGGTAATGTTCACTATCCTGCCCCATCTGGCAATACGTTTGTAATAATCTGTTACATATATCCTGGGTGGTATAATCGTCGGTTCATACAAATGTTATTCAGCGTTAAATTTCATACGCTGAGTAAAGGTAGCTTTTTCGACTGGTAATCACCGGTCAGTACGGGCTGTTGGCGATATGTTCTGCTATTTGCCGCTTGTGGTAGTGATATAGCCCATATTCTGAAAAATAGCTGGTCTTATCGTCGGCAAAGAAAGAGGAGTGTCTTGTCAGATAAAGGGTTTAGGTCGATTTTGACAACAAAAATACAACATGAAGTTATCAGGGTGATCGCGATCACAGATGTATAGAAATTTTCGGCTATGAAAAAAGTATTAACCTGTTTCAGCGTTAAAGAGCCGAATAAGTGACAGGTGAGGCGAAACGAAAGGCGGACAAATAACGGTCAAAAGAAGAGCGTTTGAAAGCCCTTCTTTAGCCAGGGGTTTGAGATGCCTCAGGGGTACACTTTTTCTTTATATTCGCAGAGATCTTCAATAATGCAGGAGCCGCAGCGAGGCTTACGGGCAATACACGTGTAACGACCGTGCAGAATCAGCCAATGATGGCAATCAACCTTAAATTCTGCCGGAACCACTTTCAGCAGCTTCTCTTCGACCTGCTCGACATTTTTTCCCTGCGCGAAGTTGGTCCGGTTAGACACGCGAAAGATATGCGTATCGACGGCGATAGTGGGCCAGCCAAACGCGGTATTGAGTACTACGTTCGCGGTTTTACGACCCACGCCCGGCAAGGCTTCCAGCGCAGCGCGGTCTTCCGGCACTTCGCCTCCGTGCTGCTCCAGCAGAATTCGGCAGGTCTTGATGACGTTCTCGGCTTTGCTGTTAAACAGGCCGATGGTTTTGATATAGGACTTCACGCCTTCCACGCCCAGCTCCAGCATGGCCTTCGGCGTATTGGCGACCGGATAGAGCAGGGCGGTGGCTTTATTGACGCTCACGTCGGTCGCCTGTGCAGAGAGCAACACGGCGATCAGCAGCTCAAACGGGGAGGTAAAATTCAGCTCCGTCGTCGGGTGCGGGTTCTCGTCCCGCAGACGGGTCAGGATCGCAATGCGCTTTTCTTTATTCATGAGGCCTTCTCGGGTGTCCCTTCCAGAACGCTGCGCTCAGCCGCGCGGCGCTTACGTTTCTCGTCAATCAGGTATTTTATCGCCAGCATCATGCCAAGACCAATAAACGCGCCAGGCGGCAGCATCGCCAGCAGGAATGGCGTATCGGTGTGGAACACTTCAATACGCAGCGCTTTGGCCCAGCCGCCCAGCAGCGCATCAGCGCCGTCGAACAGCGTACCGTTGCCGAGGATCTCGCGCAGGGATCCCAGCACGAACATGGCGCAGGTGGCACCCATGCCAATAGAAAAACCGTCCAGCGCCGACATGGCCGGACTGTTTTTCACCGCAAAGGCTTCCGCACGCCCGACCACGATACAGTTGGTGACGATAAGGGGAATGAAGATCCCGAGCGACTGGTACAGACCGAACGCGTAGGCGTTAATCAGCATCTGAACAATACTGACCACCGACGCAATGATCATGACGTAAATAGGAATACGAATTTCCGACGGCGTCCAGCGGCGCAGGGCAGAGATGGAGAGGTTGGTCAGGGTCAATACCAGCGTGGTTGCCAGACCCAGACCGAGCGCGTTGGTGGCGGTGGATGTCACCGCCAGCAGTGGGCACATGCCCAGAAGCTGAACCAGCGCGGAGTTGTTTTTCCACAACCCCTGGACAATAACCTCTTTAACCTGGCTCATGATTACTCCTCACAGGCCGGAAGATTGTTGATTTGCGCGGGCAGCGTTTCAGCGTACAGCCCGGCTCGTTTTACGGCATTCACCACCGCACGTGGGGTGATGGTCGCCCCGGTGAACTGGTCGAACTCGCCGCCATCTTTCTTCACCGCAAACGCGGTGTCATCTTCACCATGGATCACTTTACCGGCAAAGTGCAAAATCCAGTCGCTCAGACGGGTTTCAATTTTATCGCCAAGACCCGGCGTTTCATGGTGTTCCGTCACGCGAGTGCCCAGTATGGTGCCGGAGAAATCACTGCCCACAAGCAGCTGAATGGCACCGGAATAGCCGTCAGGCGCCGTCGCTTCCATCACCGCGCCAACCGGTTTATCCCCTTTACGGGCAATAAAGAGGCGGTGCGGGCCTTTCCCAAGCTGCGGCGCGTCTACCACAAAGCAGCTTTTTTGCAGGTCGTTATCGTAGAATTCCGCCGGGATCACCTGATCGAACAGCGCCTTTTGCTGCTTCGAGGCCTGCTCTTCGATGGTCGTTTTGGTCAGCGCATTTACCAGCGCCGTCAGCCCTGTCAGGACCGCGGCGAAGACAGCCAGCGTGACGCCGTGTTTTTGCATCGTTTTGAACATGGCGAGACCCTTAGCGATGACCGTACACGCGCGGACGCGTGTAATAGTCGATGAGCGGAACGGTAATGTTGGCAAGCAGGACGGCAAAAGCCACGCCGTCCGGGTACCCGCCAAAGCTGCGGATGAGCCAGACCAGCAGGCCTGCCAGCGCGCCGAAGATCAGGCGCCCGCGGTTAGTCGTTGAGGCCGTCACCGGATCCGTCAGGATAAAGAAGGCACCCAGCATGGTCGCCCCGGAGAGCAGGTGCAGCTGCGGGCTGGCCAGTGATTCAGGAGAGAATACCCAGCCCAGCGTGGCGCAGACCGCCAGCGTCACGAGGAAGCTGACCGGAATATGCCAGCGGATGGCTTTCTGCTGCAGCAGGAACAGGCCGCCCAGCAGATACGCCAGGTTGACCCACTGCCAGCCGGCACCCGCCAGTACGCCGCTGTAGATGGCGGATTTCATGATCTGCTCAACGCTGTGTCCGGCATGCAGGGACGTTTTAAAGGTATCAAGCGGCGTCGCCTGGCTGATCCCGTCCACGCCCATACGCAGCGCGTTCATATCCGCACCGAGCGCCGTATGGCCGGTAAAGATCACGTGCAGAGCATCCATGAAGCCCGGAACCGTGGCCGCAATCTCGTGCGGTGGCAGCCAGCTGGTCATCTGTACCGGGAAGGAGATCAGCAGCACCACGTAGCCAATCATCGCCGGGTTAAACGGGTTATGGCCCAGTCCACCATACAGCTGTTTGGCAATGATCACGGCAAACACGGTGCCGAGGACCACCATCCACCATGGGGCAAACGGCGGGATACTGATCGCCAGCAGCAGCCCGGTCAGCAGCGCGGAGTTATCGGCCAGAATGCGGGAGACCGCCGCCTTGCGCAGCTTAAGGACAAGAGCTTCCGCCGCTAAGGCGCTGGCACAGCCCAGGATTATCTGGAACAGGGTTCCCCAGCCGAAAAACCAGCACTGAACGGCAATGCCCGGCAGCGCCGCCAGGCAGACCAGCATCATAATGCGCGATGTCTGGCGCTGATTGTGGGTGTAAGGGGAGCTTGCGATTCTGAAAACCATTTAATCCTCGTTAACTGCTTGCTGTGCGGCTTTCTTTGCCTGAACGCGCGCAATGGCGGCGGCGACGGCGGCTTTGCGCGGGTCATCGTTGGCGGCCTGCGGTTGCTCATCCTGCTGCGCCGCTTTGCGTGCTTTAGCGCGGGCAATCGCCGCTTCGACGGCGGCTTTACGCGGATCGACCGGCGCGTCGGGTTCTGCGGTTGGCGTCTGCTGCGCCGCTTTGCGGGCTTTAGCACGGGCAATTGCTGCCTCAACGGCCGCTTTGCGAGGGTCGACCGCTTCCTGCTCAACCACCACGTTCTGTTCGCCGGCTTTGCGCGCTTTAGCGCGGGCTATCGCCGCCTCAACGGCGGCTTTACGCGGGTCGATCTCCGTCTCTGCCTGGACCGTTTGCGCTTTTTCAGCCTGACGGGCGCGAGCCTGAGCTTTACGCGCTTCACGCGCCGCAATGGCTTCGCTGTTGTCCGGCTTCTCGCCGGCCGGGATCACCACAGGCTGCGCCGCGGTCGCTTTTTTCTCGCGAACGCGGGCCAGTGCGGCATTAATCGCATCCTGATCTTTCTCGCCGGGCTGAACGGCGGCCTGCTTATGGCGCTCCTGACGGGCGATTTTTTCACGCTCCAGTCGCGCCTGGCGCGCTTCAAAGCGTGCCTTGGCTTCCGCCGCGCGTTTTTCTTCCATGGAGATGGCATAAATTTCCGCCTTCTCCTGGCGGAAATACTGCACCAGAGGAATGTTGCTAGGGCAGACCCAGGCGCAGGCGCCGCATTCGATGCAGTCGGCCAGGTTATGGGCTGTCGCCTTGTCGTGCAGCTGGCCTTTGCTGTACCAGTAGAGCTGCTGCGGGAGCAGATCCGCCGGGCAGGCGTCGGCACAGGCGCTGCAGCGGATGCAGCCTTTTTCTTCCTGCTCTTCACCCATCTCGGTCGGGGAAGGGGCGAGCAGGCAGTTGGTGATTTTCACTACCGGCACATCGAGCCACGGCAGGGTAAAGCCCATCAGCGGGCCGCCCATGATCACCATCTGGTCGCTGGACGGGCAAAACTCAGCCTGCTCCAGCAGGTGACGCACCGGCGTACCCAGTCGCGCCCAGACGTTGCCCGGACGAGAGACCGCTTCCCCGGTCAGCGTTACCACGCGTTCGGTCAGCGGCTCGCCGTCGATCACCGCGCGCTTCACGGCGTACGCGGTCCCGACGTTCTGCATCAGCACGCCGATATCCGAAGAGCGTCCGCCGTGCGGAACCTGCTTACCGGTGAGAATTTGCGTCAGCTGTTTAGCACCGCCAGAGGGGTATTTGGTCGGGATAACGCGCAGGCTAATATCGTGACTGCCTGCCAGCACGGCGCGCAGCATAGAGATAGCCTGCGGTTTATTGTCTTCGATACCGATCAGCACTTCTCGCGGCTGCAGAATGTGCGCGAGGATGCGGATGCCTTCCACCACCTGGGCGGCGCAGTCCTGCATCAGACGATCGTCGGCGGTGATGTACGGTTCGCATTCGGCGGCGTTGATAATCAGCGTCTGAATGTTATCGCCACCGCCGCGCAGCTTGACGCCGGTCGGGAAGCCTGCGCCACCCAGTCCAGCAACGCCGAACTGATGAATGCGCTCGATAAGCGCCTCGCGGCTGCGGGAGCGGTAGTCGCTCCAGCCATCGCGGTCGATCCAGCGGTCTTCGCCGTCGGCTTCAATAATCACGCTCAGCTCTGAGAGCGCTGACGGATGCGGCACCGTATGAGGCGCGATGGCGACCACCTTACCGGAGGTGGGGGCGTGCACCGGTAGCATACGTCCGCGACCAAAGGTCAGCGGCTGGCCGCGAAGAACCGTATCGCCTTCTTTCACGCACAGCTCACCCTCAGCGCCAATGTGCTGCTTGAGCGGCATGACGAAACGGGTCGCCAGCGGAATTTGACGCAGCGGCGTGCCGTTAGACTGGGTTTTCATCTCCGGTGGGTGAATACCGCCGTCAAAGTCCCAAATCTTCTCTTTTCTGAAAGCAGAAAATAACTTAAGCATGTTGTTCCACAGGAATATTGCGAACCGGAATGGTTTGAAGATCCCATTTCCAGCTTTCGGTAGTCGTTTCAACCGGGCGCAGCTCGATACATTGCGTCGGGCAGGGGGCTACGCAGAGGTTACAGCCGGTGCACAGGTCCGCCACCACGGTGTGCATGGCGCGCGTGGCGCCAACAATGGCGTCGACCGGGCAGGCCTGAATACATTTGGTACAGCCGATGCAGTTCGCTTCGTCGATCACGGCCAGCGCGCGGACCGGCTCCTGCACGTCCGCGTCGCCATCAACCGGCTGCGGATCAACGTTAAGCAGGGCGGCAATTTTCAGCATGACTGCTTCGCCGCCGGGGGCGCAGCGGTTAATTTTTTCGCCCTGGATGCCTACCGCTTCAGCGTAAGGGCGGCAGCCCGGGTAGCCACACTGCCCGCACTGGCTTTGCGGCAGAAGCTCATCAATTTTCTCAACAACGGGATCGTCCTCTACCGCGAAACGGCGGGAGGCGTAACCCAGGATAAGGCCAAACACCAACCCCAGGACGCTGATAGAGGCGATGGCAATCCAGATAGCATTCATTACAACTTCACCAGACCACTAAAGCCCATAAAGGCCAGAGACATTAAACCGGCGGTGACCAGCGCAATCGCGTTACCGCGGAAGGGCGCAGGAATATCCGCTGCTGCCAGGCGCTCGCGAATAGAGGCAAACAGCACCATGACCAGAGAGAAACCGACAGCCGCAGAAAAACCATAAAGCGCCGATTGCATAAAGTTATGACCCAGGTTGATGTTCAGCAGCGCCACGCCGAGAACGGCGCAGTTAGTGGTGATCAGCGGCAGGAAGATGCCCAGCAGGCGATAGAGCGCCGGGCTGGTTTTGCGCACCACCATTTCGGTAAACTGCACCACCACCGCGATAACCAGAATAAAGGCCAGCGTACGGAGATAGGTTAACCCCAGCGGGATGAGGATCCAGGTATCAATCCACCACGCGCAGATGGACGCCAGCGTCATGACGAAGGTCGTCGCCAGCCCCATACCCATTGCCGTTTCCAGCTTTTTGGAAACGCCCATAAACGGGCACAGGCCAAGGAACTTCACCAGAACGAAGTTGTTAACCAGCACGGTGCCGACAAAGAGCAGTAAGTAATCGGTCATTATTTAGCCTGAAATAAAAAAGCCGCCTATTATCGGACAAACCCAGGCAGGCGACAACAGGTTATCTGTAGGGTTATTACGGGTTCACGAAGGTGTTTTTCACCCGCGTCGAACGCTTGAAGTAGGGCACCAGCAGCGCCGCGGCCAGCAACGGGAAAAGCAGCTGACGAACGGCCAGCGCGTCTGAAACGGGCGAAAAAGCAAACGCCTTCACCGCCAGCAGGACCGAAACCAGCAGCCAGATAATGTAGTGCTTAGGCACATTCTTACGGCGCTTAAAGAAGGCGATGGTCAGCCACAGCGTGTAGTACCACATCCCGATCGCGAAAACGAACGACACAAACCACAAAGCAATATTAGGCACGCTTTGCGACAACAGGGTCTGAATGGCGTGAGGGGTAATCAGTGCGGTGGTATAAAGCAGTAGCGCAAGTGATGCGCTTAATAAGGCAACCAGCAGCCATGCCAGTGGGGCGATTAACCAGCCTCCAATGCGTTCTCCAGGCGTTGCGGTCATGAACTCTCCCATAATCTGCGCGAAATGTTGTACAGCCAGTTGGCAGGGCGGAGAGTATATAACATTTCGCGCGGATGGCTACTTTCTTATAAAACGTAACGCCACACGGACTTTGGCACTTCGCCGACGTTGAACAAACGGCCACCGGAGACCAGCTCCGCACGGCGATGGTCAGCGGCGCGATACATATTAATGATTTCCTGATTATCCGACAGGGTGTAGTTCAGATGGTCAAACAGTTTTTCCAGGCTCTCAAGCGAATTGATCTTGCGAAATTTTAATAAATAGTCCTGAACTGTCATATTAATAAGTTTCCATATAAAAGTGAGTAATACCAGTTAAGGTAATTCGTTCGAATAATAAACGGATTAATAAAGACGTAAACAGCCCACTCAGGTAACGCGACGAAATTAGGAGTTTTCTTTGCTGAAATTCAGGCATCAGACGATGCCTGGAAGAGAAGGTTAACCGTGTTCACCAGGGCTGGCAATAAGTAACTGACATATTATGTCACTCTTTATTGCAGTAACCGGTTACTTAGGTTGAGCGACGGTGACAGGCTCCGGCGGCTGGTAGTTATCGATATGGCTGGCAACGCCCAGCAAAATGACCGACACCCCAAGGACAATCCATCCCGCTAATTCAATGATTCGATTAATAATTGACGTCATGATGTGTAATTGTACTTTATCCATAAAGACAGGGCGCAAATGTTACAGCGACGTTTCCCTGACGGCAAGGGCTTTGGGAACGGTTCCCTTAAACAAAATCAGTAGGTTAATACTATGTAACAAAAACAATCCGTATAACCTGCTATTTTACGTCATACGGCACATTATTAATCCGTGATAATGCCAGACTAGCCAGTGTGAAATAAGAACGACTTAAAAGAGGATGACACTATGAGTGATAATATCCGCGTTGGGCTTATTGGTTACGGGTACGCGAGCAAAACGTTTCATGCGCCTCTGATAGCCGGGACGCCGGGAATGGCGCTGGCGGCGGTATCCAGCAGCGACGCTGCTAAAGTCCATGCAGACTGGCCTTCTGTGCCGGTTGTCTCCGAGCCAAAACATCTTTTCAACGATCCAAACATTGATTTAATCGTCATTCCCACGCCGAACGATACCCACTTTCCGCTGGCAAAGGCCGCGCTGGAAGCCGGGAAGCATGTGGTTGTCGATAAGCCCTTTACCGTGACACTGTCACAGGCTCGCGAGCTGGATGCGCTGGCAAAGAGTCTGGGCAGGCTGCTGTCGGTGTTCCATAACCGCCGCTGGGACAGTGATTTTCTGACGGTAAAACGGCTTCTCAGTGAAGGTACGTTAGGGGAGATCCTCTTTTTTGAGTCGCACTTTGACCGCTTTCGCCCGCAGGTACGAAACCGCTGGCGCGAGCAGGCCGGTCCTGGCAGCGGTATCTGGTATGATTTAGCCCCGCATCTGCTGGATCAGGCCGTCAATCTCTTTGGCCTGCCGGTGAGCATGACGGTCGATCTGGCCCAGCTCAGGCCCGGTGCGCAGACGACCGATTACTTCCACGCGGTGCTCAGTTACCCGCAGCGGCGAATTGTGCTGCACGGGACGATGGTCGCGGCGGCAGAATCTGCCCGTTACATTATTCACGGCACGCGCGGCAGCTACGTGAAGTTTGGTCTCGATCCGCAGGAAGACAGACTGAAAAACGGTGAGCGTCTGCCCCAGGAAGACTGGGGCTATGATATGCGCGACGGCGTCGTCACGCGGGTGGAAGGCGACGAGCTGGTCGAAGAGACCTTGCTGACGATACCGGGTAACTATCCGGCGTATTATGCCGCTATCCGCGATGCGCTGAACGGCACGGGAGAGAATCCGGTTCCGGCCAGCCAGGCAATACAGATTATGGAGCTGATTGAGCTGGGGATCGAATCTGCCAAACATCGCGCGACGCTCTGTCTGGCATAAGTTTTTGACGTTGTTGTTGGCCGGGTAAGGCTTAGCCGCCACCCGGCAAAGGGGGTTACGCGGTTGCCACCTTATCCCGCAGCGCCTGCTTCTCTGCAGGCGTCAGGAAGGCGATCTCCAGCCCGTTGATTTGCGCCTGACGGATCTGCTCGCGGCTCAGACCCGCCTGCGGTGCGGCGATGTTGTACTCGTGAATGATATCCACGCCCTGAACCGCCGGATCGTCCGTATTCAGCGAGGCCAGCACGCCGTGCTCGAGGAAGGTTTTCAGCGGGTGCTGCGACAGCGATGCCACGGTGCTGGTCTGAATGTTAGACGTCAGGCACGACTCAATCCCGATACGCTGCTCCGCCAGGAAATCCATCAGCGCGCGGTCTTCTACCGCCTTCACGCCGTGACCGATACGTTCGGCGCCCAGCTCGCGGATGGCCTGCCAGATGCTTTCCGGGCCAGCCGCTTCACCCGCGTGCACGGTAATGTGCCAGCCGGCATCGCGCGCGCGGTTGAAGTGGGAGAGGAACAGGCTGCCCGGGAAGCCCAGCTCGTCACCGGCGAGATCGACGGCGGTGATGGCATCACGATGGGCCAGCAGCGCTTCCAGCTCCTGCAGGCAGGCGGCTTCACCGAAGGTACGGCTCATGATGCCGATCAGGCGAGCCTGAACGTCGAAGGTTTTACACCCTTCGCGGACGCCTTCAATGACGGCTTCCACGACGCCTGCAACGGGCAGGTTGTGGGTCATCGCCATGTAGCCCGGCGAGAAGCGCAGCTCGACGTAGTGCAGGCCGTTGCGGGCGGCATCTTCGATGTTCTCAAACGCCACGCGGCGGCAGGCATCCAGCGACGCCAGCATTTTCACGCCCCAGTCGAGTTTGCTCAGGAAGCTGACCAGGTCCGGTTCATTAGAGGTCACCTGTACGTGAGGGATCAGGGACTCAAGGGTCTGAGCAGGAAGCGTTAAATTGAACTGGCGGCCAAGATCGAGGATGGTTTGGGCACGAATGTTACCGTCAAGGTGACGATGAATATCAGTTAAAGGCAGGCGTGTATCAATCATGGTCGCACTCTTTTCTGGTTAAAGTGCGCCATATTATAAAAACAAAACGGGGTAAAAAGCTATTTGCGCAAGGGAATATTCCGTTGCGCAAATTGATTACAGAAGCGTATTAATGCCGGCAATCAGGCGTTGAACCCCTTGCTCGAGCTTGCTGCGCGGGCAGCCTGCATTCAGGCGTACGAAGCCATTTCCCTCTTTTCCATAGGTATATCCCGGCATGATGGCGACCTTTTGCTGCTCAATCAGCACTTTTTGCAGCGCCCGATCGTCAATATTCAGCGGACGCAGATCGATCCAGGCCAGATAGGTCGCTTCCGGCGGCTGCCAGTTGAGTTTCGGAAAAGCGCGGTTTACTTCCTGAGCGATATACAACAGATTATCTTCCAGATAACCCCGCAGGGCATCCAGCCACGGCCCCCCTTGCTGATAGGCGGCGATATGCGCCGTTAGCGCCAGCACGGAAGGGGAAGAGAGCCCGTCCCGACCTTTTAACGCGCTGAGATAGCCGTTACGGCTCTCTTCATCGCCGATCAGGCCATATGCCCCCGTCAGCGCCGGAATGTTAAAGCTTTTCGAGCCGGAGGTCAGGAGCGCCCATTTGCTCCGCGCCACGGCGGTCCACGGCGTGTGACGATGTTCTCCCCACACCATGTCCATATGGATTTCATCGCTGATAACCGCCACGTCATAGCGCTCGCAGAGTTCCGCCATCTGCGTCAGCTCATCCCGCGTCCAGACCTTGCCGGTCGGATTCTGCGGGCTGCACAGCAGCAAAATTTTGTTTTCCGGTTTCGCCAGCGCCGCTTCGAGGGCTGCCATATTGCCCTGCCAGCCAGCGGCCTGTTTTTCCATTTCAACCGCCACAACACGACGCCCGTTACCCTCTATGGCTTTGTAAAAGGCATCGTATGCCGGGGTGTGAACCACCACGCCGTCGCCGGGTTTTGACCAGAGGCGAATCAGTTCCGAGACCATGTAGATGACGGAGGGGCCATAAACCACGCTTTCGGTATCAATTCGGGTGTTAAAGCGCTGCTGGAACCAGTGTGCGACGGCGGCGAGAAACTCGTCGTTTTTCCAGCGGCTATAGCCAAACACGCCGTGATGAATGCGCTGTTGCAGCGCGTCGGTTATGCAGGGGGCGGTGGCGAAATCCATATCCGAGATGGTGAAGGGCAGCAGATCCGCCGCGCCAAAGCGGTCGGCGACATAGTCCCACTGCGTACACCAGGTGCCGTGTCGATCCACGACGGTTGAGAAATCAAACATGCTTTAATCCTTAACGTAAAACCCCCTCACGGTGAGGGGGCTGAGGCATCAGGCTTCTACTGTTCGCATCAGGGTCGCCAGCTCATCTTTCACTGACTGTACCTGCGGGCCGATAACCACCTGCAAATTGTGCTGGTTTAACTGTACCACGCCGATGGCCCGGTTGGCCTTGAGGGCGTTGGTATCCACTTTTGACATATCCGCCACCGACAAACGCAGGCGGGTAATGCAGTTATCCAGCGAGGTGATGTTATCCGCACCGCCCAGCGCCGCCAGAATGGCAGGGGTGTTATAGCCGGATTTGCCCACGGAACCGGCAACCGCCTGTTCAACGCTGGTGGCTGTATCAATATCGCGTCCTG
This sequence comes from Enterobacter cloacae complex sp. 2024EL-00227, assembly GCF_043945315.1. NCBI lineage: Bacteria > Pseudomonadati > Pseudomonadota > Gammaproteobacteria > Enterobacterales > Enterobacteriaceae > Enterobacter > Enterobacter cloacae complex sp. 2024EL-00227. The sequence continues at coordinate 103,013 of NZ_JBIMQP010000008.1, read as the reverse complement.
GCGTTTTCAGGTTAAAACGGGTGATGGCGAAGCGGAAGATCCCGTAGTACACCGCAAACCAGATTGCCGCCACGACAGGGACCAGATACCACTTAGTCGACAGGCCGTGCAGGATCCCGAACACCACGAAGTCGATCACGTTGCCGTCAGTGTTGCCGATGGTGACGCCCAGCACCGCCATCACGGTGAAGCCCAGACCGGTCAGCACCGCGTGAATCAGATACAGCACCGGCGCGACGAACAGGAACAGGAACTCGATAGGCTCGGTGGTACCGCCCACGACGCAGGCGATCACGCCGGAAATCAGCAGGCCTTTAATTTTATGACGGTTTTCCGGGCGCGCGCAGTGGTACATTGCCAGCGCAGCACCCGGCAGGCCGCCGAGGAAGGCAGGCATTTTACCCTGAGACAGGAAGCGGGTTGCGCTTTCGGAGAAGCCGTGTGTCGTCGGGCAGCTCAGCTGCGCCTGGAAGATAGTCAGCGCGCCGCTCACGTCGTGACCGCACACCTCCATGGTGCCGCCCGCTTCGGTGAAGCGAATCAGGGCCACAAGGATATGCTGCAGGCCAAACGGCAGCAGCAGACGCTCGCCGGTGCCGAAAATCATCGGACCAAAATCTCCCGCACCGTTAATGATGCGGCCAATGCCGTTGATGCCCAGCGCAAAGACCGGCCAAATCAGCGGAATAATCAGACCAAACAGTCCCATTACCACCAGGGTCACAATTGGGACAAAGCGAGTGCCGCCGAAGAAGGCCAGGGCATCCGGCAGGCGGATATTGTGGAAGCGCTCGTGCAGCATCCAGATAATTACCCCGGCGATCACCGCCCCGAGGATCCCGGTGTCGATGGACTGAATACCAATCACGCTCTGAATGTTGTTGGCCTTCAGAACGGCGGCGTCGGTGGTCGGCAGTATGCCTTTCGCGGTCAGCCAGAAGTTAACCGCCAGGTTCATCACCGCGTAGCCCACAAAACCGGCAAACGCCGCGACGCCTTTGTTCTCGCGGGCCAGGCCCAGCGGGATTGCAATACAGAACATCACGGGCAGGAAACTGAAGGCAAAGGAGCCGACTTTACTCATCCAGATAAAGATCGCCTGCAGCACGGGCGCGCCGAGGAAGGGGATCAGCGTGATGACGTCTTTACTGCTGAGCGAGCTGCCGATCCCGAGCATGATCCCGCAGAACGAGAGAAGCGCAACGGGCAGCATAAAGGTTTTACCCAGTTGCTGGAAAAATTCCCACAGCGATATTTTTTGTGCTGCTTTCGCCGTCATAAAACGACTCCTTTATGGTTAAAATCAGTTTGTCTGCTTCAATGCTGCGAGAAGATAAAACGTTTTATCAAAGTTTAGTGCGCGCTAAATCACATTCTCAGGCTTTGACTGGTAGTATAAATATAACGTATTGATAAAACGTTTTACCGATCTCATTTTTCAGGGAGTCACGCCAACACATGGCTGTAGCGAAAAAAGTCACCATCAACGATGTCGCGCTGGCGGCGGGGGTTTCCGTCAGCACCGTTTCTCTGGTACTGAGCGGAAAAGGGCGCATCTCTCCCGCGACCGGTCAGCGGGTGAACGAGGCGGTTGAGCAGTTGGGCTTTGTGCGAAACCGTCAGGCGTCGGCGCTGCGCGGCGGGCAAAGCGGGGTGATTGGCCTGATTGTCCGTGACCTGACGTCACCGTTCTATGCGGAGCTGACCGCCGGCTTAACCGAAGCGCTTGAAGCGCAGGGGCGGATGGTCTTTCTGCTTCACGGCGGTCGCGAGGCCGATCAGCTGCTTTCCCGGCTCGATATGCTGCTGAATCAGGGTGTGGACGGGGTGATCGTCGCCGGGGCGTCGGGCGTGGGCAGCGAGCTGTGCGAGCGCGCCGCTGAAAAAGGCGTGCCGCTGGTGTTTGCTTCACGCGCCAGCTACCTCGATGAAGCCGATACGCTGCGCCCGGATAACATGCAGGCTGCGCAAATGCTGACCGAGCATCTTATTCGTCGCGGCCATCAGCGCATTGCCTGGCTGGGCGGCAAAAGCTCATCCCTGACCCGCGCCGAACGGGTCGGCGGCTACTGCGCGACGCTGATTAAATACGGCCTGCCGTTCCACAGCGAGTGGGTTGTTGAGTGTGAGTCCAGCCAGAAGATGGCGGCGGAAGCGATAGGCGCGCTGCTGCGCAGCAGTCCGACCATCAGCGCCGTCATTTGCTATAACGATGTGATCGCCATGGGCGCCTGGTTTGGCCTGATCCGCGCCGGGCGTCAGAGCGGTGAAGGGGGCGTTGAAACCTTCTTCGGCCACCAGGTGGCGCTGGGGGCGTTCGCCGACGTCGGTGAAAACGCGCTCGACGATGTGCCGATCGTCTGGGCCACGACCCCTGCGCGGGAGATGGGCTACACCTTGGCGGACAGGATCATGCAGCGCATCGACAATACGGACGTTCAGGCCGGGCACCAGATTGTGGCGGCGCGGCTGGTGACGGTGAAATAATCTCCGCTGCACATCGCCCGGCGGCGCTGCGCTTGCGCGGGCCTACAACGGCTCGGGATCGTAGGCCGGGTAAGCGTCAGCGCCACCCGGCAATAAAAAACCCCTCATGCGAGGGGTTTTGACGTTTACTGCTGCGGTGCCGCCGGTTCGGCTGGCGCTGACGGTTCAGCCGGTTCCGGCATCCCCAAAGCAGGCATGCCAAACATGCCGACGAAGTCTTCCAGCGGCATTTTGTCGCCGTTGAGCGTGACCTGGCCGTTGGCGTACTGCAGGCTGGTGGAAATCGTGTTGTTGTCCACCTTCGTGATACGGAACATCTGGCCCATGGCCGCCAGGCCTTTCACCTGCTGGTTCGCCAGCTTGCCGGCATCTTCATCGCCGTAGCCTTCCAGCTTCGCAATCTGGGTCATAAACTCGGTCGCCATATCCATCGGGATGGTCAGCTTGCTGTCGAGCGACTTCACGCTGCGATCCACTTCCTGCGCCAGCGTCTGCGGTTCACCCGTGGCGGTGGCCGGATCCTTCAGGAACAGCGACAGGTTAAAGCTGGTTTCGCCTTTGCTGTTTTTCCAGCTCAGCGGCGCAACGGTGACCACCGGCTCGCCTTTCAGCAGGATCGGCAGGTTGTTGAACAGCACCGCCATCGCCTGCTGCTGGTAGACTTCCGGGTTCTGCTGCAGCGCGGCATCGGTCAGCAGCGCCTGGCTCTCTTTGCTGTATTTCTGGCTAAATTCGTGCCACGCCTGGCCGTCGATATTGCCGATCTTCAGCGACAGTTTGCCGGTGCCCAGATCCTGATTCTGCACTTTCAGGCTCTTCAGCGTGTAATCCAGCTGGGTATTGATGCTCTTACCGTCTTTGGACACGTCGGATTTGCCGTTAACGTCCATGCCTTCCAGCACGGCCATCTCTTTGCCTTCAACCGCAATGGCAACTTTATCGAGAGACAGTTTCTGATCGCCGATACGCTCTTTAAAATCGGTCATGCGGCTGTTGCCGTCGGCCTTCAGGTTGTTGAAGGTGAGCTGAACTTTTTGATTGTATTCGTTCACGGCGTTGACCAGGCCACTTTCCGCTTCACCCGTCAGGGAGAACACGTTCCCGTCGCGGTCCGCGTCAAGTTTGAAGTGACCACCGCTAAAGGCGACTTTCTCATTCTCTTTCTCGTAGTTCAGCGCTTTCAGGGCAATATCAGAACTCGTGTCACCGGCATAGCTGATGCGGGTGTCGATCTCGAAAGGTGAGGTATTTTTTGCCAGGTCGAACAGCGGTTTGGTGACGTCGTTATTCACCAGGACCGTGTGAACGGACGCCATTGACGGGATCAGGTTAAACGACTTTAGCTGCGCCAGCGGGAATGGACCGTGGCTGACCACTTCATCCAGCACCACGCTCTGACCCGGTTTCAGCCAGCCGTTTTCCGTACCGGCAACCGGCTTCACCACAACCTGCATACGGCTGGTAAACACGCCGCGCTCATAATTCTGGTAGCTCAGCTCAAGGCCCGCTTCCGGCGCGCTGCGCTTAATCTCTCCGTTAGCCTGCGCCACCATCTCAGCCAGGCGTCCTTCCAGCTGTTTCCCGGTAAACCAGGAGGCACCCGTCCAGACCACGCCTAACGCTACAATCACTCCTACCGCTACGACCGATTTTTTCATTGCGACTATCCCTAAAATGAAACCAGGCGGTAAAAACCGCCTGGAGATATTAAGCCTGCAACTAGCTTAGCAAGAGTTGTTAAAAAATTCAGTAAGTGCTTAAAGCTTATTGAAAACGCGCGCCAGTCGACCGGTGCCGCTTACGCTAACCGGAGACTCATTGGCTGCAACGAATGCTGATTCACCGGGCTTAAGCACCAGACGCTGTTCGCCTTTGTGCAGCGTCGCTTCGCCTTCCACGCAGAACAGGATCGCCGCACTTTCCTGTGCGATGGTCGTTTCTGTCTGGCTCAGGTCGTGCAGGGAGAAAGCAAAATCCTCAACCGGAATCGGGAAGTCCAGCTCTGCGCCGTTTTTCACCGGCTGAGTCAGCAGCTCCGCGGCAGGTTTCGCCACGAACTTGACGTTGGCAACCAGCTCGGGGATGTCGATGTATTTCGGCGTCAGGCCCGCGCGCAGCACGTTGTCAGAGTTGGCCATCACCTCCAGCGCCACGCCCTGCAGATAGGCGTGCGGGGTTTCCGCGAACAGGAACATTGCTTCACCCGGATTCAGCTTCACCACGTTCAGCAGCAGAGGGGAGAACAGGCCGCTGTCGTCAGGATAGAACTGCGCAATAAGGCGGATGGTCTCCCACGGTTCACCTTGCTGGCTCTCCAGGGCGGCTTTCAGCACCGCCAGGGCGTGGGATTTCTCTTCACCCTGCATGTTCAGCAGGCTGGCAAACAGCTGGCTTAGCGCCTCGGCATTCGGGTTTTCAAGGAAATGCGCGATAGCGTTATTGGCACCCGCGACCGGCTGCAGCAGGGAGATAATCTCTGAAAATTCGCGGAACGCGTTCATCGCCAGGAACGGCGTCAGCGCGAACACCAGCTCCGGCTTGTGGTTAGGATCTTTGTAGTTACGCTCGGCGGCGTCTAACGGAATACCCGCCGCGTTCTCTTTCGCAAAGCCGATTTCAGACGCTTGCTTGTTCGGATGAACCTGGATGGAGAGCGGCTGGTCAGCGCACAGCACTTTAAACAGGAACGGCAGTTCGCCAAAGCGCTGAGCCACCTTGTCGCCCAGCAGCGCGGCTTTATCGGCGTCAATTACGTCACGCAGGCTGCGTGCCTGGCCGCTGGCGTCTTCAATTTTTGAGCTGCTCTTCGGGTGCGCCCCCATCCACAGTTCTGCCATCGGCAGGTTGTTTGGGTTCGCGATACCGTAGAGATCCGTTAACGCAGTTTTACTTCCCCAGGCGTAGTTTTGCACTGAGTTGATGAGTTTTTGCATTATCAAGCCCTGATTCAAATGTGGAATAAACTCCGGGTATTAAAGCAATAAACCACATGGAAGTAACCTGTGGATGTAAAAAGTCGTACTAGTCTCAGTTTTTGTTAAAAAATTGTGTAGGATAAGCTGACTCGCTTTTAAGCCGGGCAGCGGAACATCTGCCCTGAATAAACAGACCGAAGCAGTAAGTGAGAGACCAATGTCGAATAAACCCTTCCATTATCAGGATCCTTTCCCCCTCAGTCAGGATCAGACCGAGTATTACCTGTTAACCCGCGATCACGTCTCCGTCTCTGAGTTTGAAGGACAAGAGATCCTCAAGGTGGATCCGCAGGCGCTGACGCTGCTGGCGCAGCATGCTTTCCACGACGCCTCGTTTATGCTCCGCCCAGCGCATCAGCAGCAGGTTGCAGATATCCTGAGCGACCCGGAGGCCAGCGAAAACGACAAGTACGTTGCCCTGCAGTTCCTGCGTAACTCTGATATCGCGGCGAAAGGCATTCTGCCTACCTGCCAGGATACCGGCACGGCGATCATCGTCGGTAAAAAAGGCCAGCGCGTCTGGACCGGCGGCGGCGATGAAGCGGCGCTGGCGCACGGCGTTTATAACACCTACACCGAAGACAACCTGCGCTACTCGCAAAACGCGGCGCTGGACATGTACAAAGAGGTCAACACCGGCACTAACCTGCCTGCACAGATCGATCTCTATAGCGTCGACGGTGACGAGTACAAATTCCTCTGCATCGCCAAAGGCGGCGGTTCGGCCAACAAAACCTATCTCTATCAGGAGACCAAAGCGCTGCTCACCCCGGGCAAGCTGAAGAACTACCTGGTTGAGAAGATGCGCACCCTCGGCACCGCGGCGTGCCCGCCGTACCATATCGCGTTTGTGATTGGCGGTACCTCGGCGGAAAGCACGCTGAAGACCGTGAAGCTGGCCTCAACCAAATACTACGACGGCCTGCCAACCGAAGGTAACGAGCACGGGCAGGCGTTCCGCGACGTGCAGCTTGAGCAGGAGCTGCTGGAAGAAGCGCGCAATCTGGGCCTCGGCGCGCAGTTTGGCGGCAAATACTTTGCCCACGACGTGCGCGTGATCCGTCTGCCGCGTCACGGTGCATCCTGTCCGGTCGGGATGGGCGTCTCCTGCTCTGCGGATCGCAACATCAAGGCCAAGATCAACCGCGAAGGCGTGTGGATCGAAAAACTGGAAAACAACCCGGGCAAATACATCCCGGAAGAACTGCGTAAAGCGGGCGAGGGGGAAGCGGTTCGCGTTGACCTGAACCGTCCGATGAAAGAGATCCTGGCGCAGCTGTCTCAGTATCCGGTTTCGACCCGTCTCTCCCTCAACGGCACGATTATCGTGGGTCGCGACATCGCGCACGCGAAGCTGAAAGAGCGCCTGGACAACGGCGAAGGGCTGCCGCAGTACATTAAAGATCACCCGATCTACTACGCGGGCCCGGCGAAAACGCCTGAAGGTTATGCCTCTGGCTCATTAGGCCCAACCACGGCGGGCCGTATGGACTCGTACGTCGACCAGCTGCAGGCTAACGGCGGCAGCATGATCATGCTGGCGAAAGGCAACCGCAGCCAGCAGGTAACGGACGCCTGCCACAAGCACGGCGGCTTCTACCTCGGCAGCATCGGCGGCCCGGCTGCGGTGCTGGCGCAGGGCAGCATCAAGAGCCTGGAGTGCGTGGAATACCCGGAACTGGGCATGGAAGCGATCTGGAAAATTGAGGTGGAAGACTTCCCGGCGTTTATCCTCGTGGATGACAAAGGCAACGACTTCTTCAAGCAGATCCAGTCTTCTCAGTGTTCGGCATGTGTGAAGTAGTCTGAAGAAAATGCCGGGTGGCGCTGACGCTTACCCGGCTACATTCTCGTCGGTCGGGTAAGGCGAAGCCGCCACCCGACACCAAAAAGAGCGCACAAAGCGCCATACCGTTTCTCAGAAGTCATCAATACTTATCCCTTAAGCATGTGAGCAATCCCGACAGTGTTATCAAGGAGAAAGTAATGACCACGGTACGCCATGAGAAAGACTCGATGGGCGCCATCGACGTCCCGGCCGACAAGCTATGGGGCGCGCAAACCCAGCGTTCGCTGGAGCATTTCCGTATCTCGACTGAAAAAATGCCCGTTTCGCTGATTCAGGCGCTGGCGCTCACCAAACGCGCAGCCGCGAAAGTGAACCAGGATTTAGGCCTGCTGGCGGCAGACAAGGCCACCGCCATCATAAATGCCGCCGACGAAGTGCTGGCGGGCAAGCATCCCGACGAATTTCCGCTCGCCATCTGGCAGACCGGTTCCGGCACCCAGAGCAACATGAACATGAACGAAGTGCTGGCGAACCGGGCCAGCGAACTGCTGGGCGGCGTGCGCGGCATGGAGCGCAAGGTACACCCGAACGATGACGTCAACAAGAGCCAGAGTTCTAACGACGTCTTCCCCACGGCCATGCACGTGGCGGCGGTGATTGCTATCCGCGAGCAGCTTATCCCCCAGCTCAACGTCCTCAAATCCACGCTCAACGAGAAAGCGCAGGCCTTCCGCGACATCGTCAAAATTGGCCGTACGCACCTGCAGGACGCCACGCCGCTGACGCTCGGCCAGGAGATTTCCGGCTGGGTGGCGATGCTGGAACATAACCTGAAGCATATTGAAAACAGCCTGCCGCACCTGGCGGAACTGGCGCTCGGCGGCACGGCGGTCGGCACCGGGTTAAACACCCATCCGGAGTATGCGGTGCGCGTGGCGGAGGAGCTTGCGGCCATAACCGGACAGCCGTTCGTCACGGCGCCCAACAAGTTCGAAGCGCTGGCGACCTGCGATGCGCTGGTCCACACCCACGGCGCGCTGAAAGGGCTGGCGGCGTCGCTAATGAAAATCGCCAACGACGTGCGCTGGCTGGCCTCGGGCCCGCGCTGCGGCATCGGTGAAATCAGCATTCCGGAAAACGAGCCGGGCAGCTCCATCATGCCGGGTAAAGTCAACCCGACCCAGTGCGAAGCCATGACTATGCTCTGCTGTCAGGTACTGGGCAACGACGTGGCCGTCAACCTGGGCGGTGCATCCGGCAACTTCGAACTCAACGTCTATCGCCCGATGGTGATCCACAATGTTCTGCAATCAATTCGTCTGCTGGCGGATGGGATGGAGAGCTTTAACGAGCACTGCGCGGTGGGGATCGAGCCAAACCGCGAGCGCATCAGCCAGCTGTTAAATGAGTCGCTGATGTTGGTGACCGCGCTCAATACCCATATCGGCTACGACAAAGCCGCCGAAATCGCCAAAAAAGCGCATAAGGAGGGGCTGACGCTGAAAGCCTCCGCCCTGGCGCTGGGCTATCTGACGGAGGCGGAGTTTGATGCCTGGGTGCGCCCTGAGGCGATGGTTGGCAGTCTGAAATAATCAACTCGCCACGTACAGGTGCAGCCGCGGAATAATGAGCTGAAGCGGCTGCGCCTGAGGTCGGTAGCGGTGCTGGACATTTTCAGCATCGTAATTCAGCAACTCACCAATATCCGGCACGATAGCCCCCTGGTCGGCATCATAAAGCGCAATCAGCGGCGTCGGACAGGCGTACTGCACCTGTTTTTGCTGACCGGAATACCAGACGCGAGCGATAGGCTGCACCTTCACCGGGCGCTTAATTTTGAGGCGGGTATCCGCAGGCAGCGAGGCGATACTGTGGTACTCCTGCTCCAGGCGCTCGATCCACTGCTCACGCGACCACGGCGCGACGGTGCGCGGCGTCTTCAGGCTCTTTTCCAGCTGCGCCAGAATTTCATCCCGGGTGAAGTTTTTAATGATGTGCTTATTCGCCCAGCCGAAGCGCAGCGTGGCGGGATGGCGCAGAACCGTCAGCGTGCGATAGGCATTCAGGGTAATTAACCCCGGAAGCTGACGGTGCACCCACTCAAACCGGGCGGCGGGGGCCAGGCCCGACTCTTCGGTAACGATTTTCTCAAATGCCGCTTTCAGACTGTTGATATGGGCAATCTGGCTTTCCAGTGCCTCGCGCGCTACTGCATCGGTTTGCAGACAGATCACGCCCGGCAGCCGCACGGCCGCCTTGCTGCTGCGCTGTTCAGACTGCTGCTGGATAAAAAGATGGCGATAGTGTTTCATCGCCAGCTCCAGTGCGGCCTTGCCGATGTGCTGCTTCACGTCGATGGTGTCCAGCGGATCGTGCTCGGCCCCTTTGGCCACCTCGGGCAGGGTAAAGACGCGCGCGGCCAGCAGGCGGCAGGTCTGCAAACGTTCTGTCAGGGTCAGCAGCTCGTGTTCTATTTCCCGAAACGTGCTGTTCAGCCGTTCAATAAGATCGTAGGTCGCCATAAGCACTCTCATTAGTTACAACATACTTATCATATAGCACAGCACACCGGGTCAGGCCAGCGTGCGGTTGAAGTCAGGCAGGGACGGGAAGGGCGATGTTATGGTACACCGGCCAGCTAAAGCAGAAGCGCGCGCCGCCGAGCTCGCTCTCTTCGCAATGCACCGTGCCGCCCATGGCCTGCGCTATAGAGTGGACGATTGCCAGCCCCAGACCGCATCCGCCGGTGGCGCGATCGCGGCTGGGATCGAGGCGGACAAACGGTTCAAACACGGTTTCGCGTGCCTCCGGCGCAATCCCCGGCCCGTCATCCTCTACCGTCAGGCGGGCCTGATTGCCCTGCAGATCCAGCCCAATCTGCAGCGTACTTTCGCTGTAGCGCATGGCGTTGTTCATCTGATTGTCCAGCACGCGCTCCATCAGGCGCATATCGAGCGCGCCGTAGTCACCCGGCGTGACGCGCGTTAACAGCGTGCGCTGCGGGTTCACGCTCTGAACGTCGTCAATGTGGGTTTGTAGCCAGGCGGGCAGATCGGGCGTGCTGAGGTTTAGCTCGTTTTGCGGGCGATCGAGGCGCGCGTAGGTCAGCAGCTCCTCAATCAGCGCTTCAAGCTGGCCAATGTCGCGGTTAAGCGCCTGAGACTCTGCTTCCGTCAGGTTCTCGCTCATTTCCAGACGATAGCGCAGGCGCACCAGCGGCGTGCGCAGCTCGTGCGCAATTCCGTCGATCAGCTGTTTCTTGCTGGCGATAAGGGCATTGATGTTATCGGCCATCTGGTTAAAGGCCACGCCCAGACGTTCAAAGCTGGAACCGCTGTCGAAGTGAATACGCTCTGTAAAATGCCCCTCGCCAAAACGCTGCGCGGCGGATTCGAGTTTCAGCATGTCCTGCCAGTGCGGGCGCATCCAGATAAAAACCGGAAACGCGAGTGAAATGGCGATAAAGGCCATCAGCGCCATGTCCAGCAGGCGCATCTGATGCAGATAATAGAGATAGGGCACCGGCCCGACGGCCAGCACGTAATGGCTGCGCGGAATACGCTGGATAAAGGTGTATTTCTCATCCAGCGCGACGATATCCCCGTCGCGCAGACGCTGCATGGCGGGCGGGTCCAGATCGAAATCTTTCAACGGCTCGATGCGTAAATCGAATGACAGATTGAGATCCAGCTCTTTCAGGGTTTTCGCCCAGTCGTGTGGCGGGATCTCTCTCAGCTCGCTGCGCATCAGATAGAGCGAGCTTTTCATCAGGTCGTCCAGAGACTGCCTGCCCGCGCGTTCGGCGGTAAATTTATAGACCAGGCCGACCAGCATGGTCATCACCAGGAAGCAGACAAACAGTAAAAGATAAAACTGCACAAACAGCTTTTTCATTGGATCTCACCGCAAAAACGCTATGTGCAGAATATACATGAAAACCCTTCGAGTTTTTCACGTCTGTCGAGCGTGTTAGACGGCTTTCGCGCTGTTTTTTACCTTGGCGATGAATTTTTCCGTCACGGCCAGGCCTTCTGCAATGTGCGTATCAATCACATCCGTTCCGTATTCGCTGATGAGATCCAGCAGTATTTCGTAAGACTGGATGAGTTCCAGCAGGTCAAAGAGCGCTTTTTGATCGGTGCGTGAGGGGGAGGCGTGGTTCAGGGTTGCCTGATTAACAATCCACTCAAGATTGGTTTTTATCGCTTCTACCTGACCGTAGCTATACATAATTCATGAGCTTAAATCCTCATTTCAAGATTTATTGGAGAGATGTCGTGAAAGCTTCACGGCGAAAATGAGTAAAACAATCGCAAGAGCGGGGCGAGCTGAAGAAAGGAGAGTCGAGAAGGTAATTATGGAATAGTTTGCGTGCTTAGCAAGTTAATTGTTGCGCAAACGTAAAAATAAACGCGCGAAAGAAGGGCATTCTCGCGTAATGCCTTTATTTCGCGCAGGTTATCCTGTCCGGCGATCAGGTTTCCCACGCATGTGGGGCAAACAGATAGCCCTTGTTACGCACGGTTTTAATGCGGTAGGGCTCGGTGGCGTTATCCTGCAGTTTCTTGCGCAGACGCGAAATCGCCACGTCCACGCTGCGGTCCATTCCGTCATAGCTTACGCCACGCAGGTTTTTCAGCAGCGCGTCACGATCCATGATCTGCCCGGCATGCGTTGCCAGCTCCCACAGCAGGTCAAAATCTGCGGTGGAAAGGGCGATAAGCTCGCCAGAGAGCAGCACCTGACGGTTAATCGGATCAATAGACAGCGTACCGAAGCGCATCGCTTTGTGCGGCGTCAGAGACGGCGCCGGTGCTTCGCGTTCGATGCTGGCGTGCTGGCGTAAATGGAGGCGCAGGCGAGCGAGCAGGACGGCAGGCGGTGTGGTTTTCAGAATGTAATCATTGGCACCCATCTCCAGCGACAAAATATGGTTCATATCGCTGTCCAGTGAGGTGAGCAGGACGATAGGGCCCTCCCACCGGGCGCGCAGGTCGCGGCAGAGCGTCATGCCGTCTTTGCCCGGCAACATGATATCCAGCAGCACCAGATCCGGGTTTTCACGGACGACCACCTCTTCGGCACGATCGCCACGAGGTTCAACAATGACGTCCATATCATGTTTACCCAGATAGGCGGCGATCAGCTGCCCGACTTCGGGTTCGTCTTCAACATAAACAATCTTATTCATACAGCGTCTGTTTTCGTGAAAAAAGCCAACATACACCGCGAAACCTTAACCTTCCATTAATCTTTCAAAATTAACGCCGGTTCCGTTATTCTGGCCCATAGGGTGAGTTGATTATTATAAGGAAAACGATGGCTCTGGTGATCAAAGCCGCGCTGGGTGCGCTGGTGGTGTTGCTGATTGGCATTCTGGCAAAAACGAAAAACTACTATATTGCCGGGCTGATCCCTCTCTTCCCGACCTTTGCACTCATTGCCCACTATATTGTGGCGTCTGAACGCGGCACGGAAGCGTTACGCACGACCATCGTGTTTGGCATGTGGTCAATCATCCCGTATTTTCTCTACCTGCTTTCGCTGTGGTATTTCACCGGTTTTCTGCGTCTTCCCCTGGCGCTGAGCGGGGCGGTGGTCTGCTGGGGGCTCAGCGCCTGGGTGTTAATTTTCTTCTGGAGCCGCTTTCACTAGCGCAGCGGTCGGCCGCCGTCCACGGCAAAGGTTCTGCCGGTGACGTAGCAACTGGTGAGCAGGTAATCCACGAGGTCGATGACCTCTTTCTCGCCCGGGGCAATTTTCATCAGCGATTTATTCAGCGCCTGCTGGCGATACTCCGCATCATCGTTTTCGTTGAATAAGATCATTGCCGGGGCGATGGCGTTCACCTTCACCTCGGGGGCGAGCTTGCGGGCAAACGAGCGGGTCATATTATCCAGCGCGGCTTTACTGGCCGCATAGGCGATGTGCTTGTCGCTGCCGCGCTCCACCACATAATCCGTGAAGTGAATGATGTCGCCCGCAGCATGCCCGTGGCCGCGGAGCAGATCCTGCAGAGCGTGGTTAAGCAGATAAGGGGCATTGACGTGGATCTGCAGCATGGCGGAGAGCGTTTCGCTGAGTGACGTACCCGGCTTTTCGGCCTGCCATGCGCTGGCGTTATGGAGCACGGCGCGCAGACCCGTTGTGGTGGATTTCACCTTTTCCGCAAAGGCCAGAATGCCTTCATCGGTTGAAAAATCAGCCTGAATGCAGACCGCCCCGGCTTTGCGCAGCCCTTCAATCGACGGGTATTCCGTGCGGTAGCTGACAATGACCGGATGGCGAAGGTTGAGAAAATGATGGGCGAGGGCGAGGCCGATACGGCGGCCTCCGCCGGTGATCAGTATGGGGCGAAGCGGTGCATTTCCCATCGTATTCTCCTTTACAGTTCAACAATGGGAAAGGCGATGCTATCCCACTAACATCCAGGTTGCCGGCACGGCAGCAACCAGTAACAGTCCAATTAAGGCCATCTCACGGCGTTTCAGCGCGTTCTCCAGCTGATGCGTGCGGCGGGCGTAGATGAACACCAGCAGACCCGGTGCGTACAGCACCACCGACAGCAGCAGATGCATAGGTCCGGAAGCATACAACAACCACAGGCCGTAAATACAGGCTCCGACACCCACGACATAATGCGCCGGGCGTGTGGCAATTTTTAACAGATACGCACCTACTAAGAAATAGGGTACCAGAATCATCTCCGAGGCGATGGTCAGTAGCGTGTTATAGTCTGAACCTGTGAGCCAGATCAGCACCAGACAGATCTGAACGCTGATGTTGGTCAGCCAGAGTGAGGCAGACGGCGCGCTGTTTTGGTTTTGACGCGCAAACAGGCGTGGAAACGCCTTGTGCGCCGCGGCCAGGAAAGGCACTTCAGCCGCCATGATGGTCCAGCTCAGGTAGGCTCCGCAGACGGAGATGATAAGGCCAGCGGCAATCACCACGTCGCCCCAGGGGCCGAGCATTTTCACCATCAGGCCCGCCATTGACGGGTTACGCATTTCAGCCAGCTCAGGACGCGCCACCACGCCCAGCGACAGCAGCGTCACCAGCAGATAGACCCCGAGCGCGGCCAGTACCGCCAGCAGCGTGGCGCGGCCCACATCGCGTTTATTTCGGGCCCGGGCGGAAACCACAACCGCGCCTTCAACACCGATGAACACCCACAGGGTAATCAGCATCGTGTTTTTCACCTGCTCCCAGACGGGGACGCCCAGCGCAACGCCGCTGAAATCGAGCGTGAACACGTCCATACGGAACGCAATGAAGGCCAGAACGATAAACAGGCCGAGCGGAACCAGTTTCGCGAGCGTCGCCACCAGGTTAATGCTGGCGGCCGTTTGTACACCACGCAGCACCAGCCAGTGGACGAACCACAGTAACACCGAGGCGCCCACAATAGACTGCCAGGTATTCCCGTCGCCAAAGAGTCGCAGCTCAGGCGTATCGGTAAAGAAACTGAGGGCCGAGAAAACGATCACCAGATAGGAGACGTTGGCGATCACCGCACACAGCCAGTATCCCCAGGCGGAGCAGAAGCCAATCAGCTCGCCGAAACCTTCCCGGGCATAGGTGAAAATGCCGCCGTCCAGATCCGGGCGAATGTGCGTCAGCAGCAGCATGGCGAAGGCCAGCAGCAATATTCCGACACCCGTAATGCCCCAGCCAATGATGAGGGCAGACGGGCTGGCGACGGCCGCCATATTTTGCGGCAAACTGAATACGCCCGCACCCAGCATTGAGCTTAAAACGAGTGCAGTCAGAGCACTCAGGCCAAGTTTCTTTTCCATTGGCTTCCTGTTATGAAAGGTCAAAATCCAGAATAATTATTTCGCTCAGGCGCATAAAAATGGTGGATCACACTAAGGCGCGGGATTTTACGGAGTGTAACGAAAGCATGCAATGACGTGTGGCAGAAATTCAAAAAAAGTAACAAAAAAGGCGGCATTGCGCCGCCTTTTTTAAACGATTTTGTTACTTGTACAGATCGGCGCTGATGGTCACGTTGTTACCACGTTCCTGCCACTGGCGGGTGATGTGATAGAACTTCGCCCCTTTCTTCGCCGCACGCTTCGCGACCTGGTAAGAGACTTCCGTCATGTTGCCGTAGTTGCCGGTAAATTTGATGCTGTCGAACGGCACCATCTGCGCGGCAGTGGCGTTGTTCAGCTCTTCAACTTTGGTACCGTCTGGCAGCGTAACCGAATAACGACCACCTTTCGTGGACTGCGTTTCAAAGAAACGGCCCACTTCAGCGCTTGGCGTAGCCGTCGTTGCGACGCCTGGGATTTCCACTTTCTTCGCTTCTTCGCCGCCTTTCGCTATCGCCGCGCGACCGGCTTCGGAGTTTGCCGGAATCGCATCCGGGCTCTGCAGAACACGTTTCTTCGCATCTTCTTTATAGATGAACGCGGTAATACGCTGGTTGCCGCCCTGGTTAGCATCGACCTGACGCACGATGTAGAAAGCGTAGGCCCCTTTCTCTTTCGCGGCTTTGGTGATGGCATCGTTCACTTCAGGCTGGCTGCGGTAAAAGCCCTGAACGGTGACGGTGTCGTACGGTTCCAGCGCAATTGCCTGATCTTTCGGCAGTTCAACAACACCGTTAATCACGCGGTTTTTCGGTGCGTCAGCTTTTGGCGCGTTGTCCTTATACAGCGCAATGGTCACGCGCTGGTTACCGCTGTTGCCGTTATCAGACTGGTCAACAACATAAAACGAGGCTGCCCCGTTTTTATCAGCGGCCTTTGATGCAGCGGCGACGGCGTCGCCAATAGAATTATAACGACCCACAATGACCTTATGGTCAAAAGGTTTTAACGCTGCCGCTTGCTCCGGCGTTAACTCTGTTGCGGCATTCGCAGACAGGGCGGTCGCGGAGAGAAGTGCGGACGCCAGGAGTGTGTTCTTAAGCTTCATAAAAATGATCCTTCGCCTTGCGCAAACCATGTACTGGTATTGTTGTTAATTTGAGACGGTCCCGATTATGGCATTTAAAACCCGTCGCTGTCTGCGCCATTTTTCACTGCCTGTGCTCACTGAATCACCTTATTCGATAACATTTAGTGATATGTTGAAAAAACACGCGTTTGACAAGTAAAACTGATAAAGCTTATGACTTTTACAAGTTAATTTAATGTTAATAAGTTGTTCTCTTATGGCGCTATATCATGTTTTTACCGCTTCGCTTGCGCGAATTATCGGTTCTGGCGATGAATTTAAGGTAAATATCACTGTCAGTGACGCCGATCGCTTATTTTTCACAGATAAAGTAAGAAATAGTGTTTTCTGGCGGTAGATCACGGCCGCTATTTTCAGTAGGTTATAGACAGTTTGTTACTGTTTTATTTTCCGGGGTGAATTGTGTCTCATTGCTTGCGTGATGGCGAAAAATGATACAAACCGCGGGCACTTATCGTTAAACCATCATCAAAAACCGATGGAAGGGAAAACTATGCGTATTGGGGTACCAAAAGAACGGTTAGCCAATGAAACCCGCGTAGCGGCAACACCGAAAACGGTGGAGCAACTGCTTAAGCTGGGTTTTACTGTCGCAGTTGAAAGCGGCGCGGGCAAACTGGCGAGTTTCGATGACGAGGCCTTTATTCAGGCTGGCGCGGAAGTGGTGGACAGTGCCGACGTGTGGCAGTCGCCGGTTATTCTGAAGGTCAACGCACCGGAAGAGAGTGAGATTGCGCTGCTGAATCCGGGCACCACGCTGGTGAGCTTTATCTGGCCTGCGCAAAATCCTGAGCTGATGGAAAAACTGGCCGCGCGCGGCGTCACCGTGATGGCGATGGACTCCGTGCCGCGTATTTCGCGCGCCCAGTCGCTGGACGCCTTAAGTTCGATGGCAAACATTGCGGGCTACCGCGCCATTGTTGAAGCGGCCCACGAATTTGGTCGCTTCTTTACCGGTCAAATCACCGCGGCGGGTAAAGTCCCTCCGGCGAAGGTGATGGTGATTGGCGCGGGCGTGGCGGGACTTGCAGCCATCGGTGCGGCAAACAGCCTGGGCGCTATCGTTCGCGCGTTTGATACCCGTCCTGAAGTGAAGGAACAGGTCCAGAGTATGGGGGCCGAATTCCTTGAGCTGGACTTCAAGGAAGAAGCGGGCAGCGGTGATGGTTATGCGAAGGTGATGTCCGAAGCCTTTATCAAAGCCGAAATGGAACTCTTCGCCGCGCAGGCGAAAGATGTCGACATCATTGTGACCACCGCGCTTATCCCGGGTAAACCGGCGCCGAAGCTGATTACCCGTGAGATGGTGGACTCCATGAAGCCGGGCAGCGTGATTGTCGACCTGGCCGCGCAAAACGGCGGCAACTGCGAATATACCGTAGCGAATCAGGTGACCACGACCGCAAACGGCGTGAAGGTGATCGGCTATACCGATCTGCCGGGTCGCCTGCCGACACAATCGTCTCAGCTGTACGGCACCAACCTCGTTAACCTGCTGAAGCTGCTTTGCAAAGAAAAAGACGGCAACATCACCGTCGATTTTGACGACGTGGTGGTGCGCGGTGTGACCGTGGTGCGTGAAGGTGAAATTACCTGGCCTGCGCCACCGATTCAGGTTTCGGCCCAGCCTCAGGCAGCGCCTAAAGCGGCACCAGAGCCAAAAGAGCCCGCCAAACCCGCTTCCCCGTGGCGCAAATACGCGATCATGGCGCTGGTGATTATTCTGTTCGGCTGGCTGGCTGACGTCGCGCCGAAAGAGTTCCTCGGCCACTTTACCGTCTTCGCGCTCTCCTGCGTCGTGGGCTACTACGTGGTGTGGAACGTCTCCCATGCGCTGCATACGCCGCTGATGTCGGTAACCAACGCCATCTCCGGGATCATCGTGGTAGGGGCGCTACTGCAGATTGGCCACGGCGGCTGGATCAGCTTCCTGAGCTTTATCGCGGTGCTGATCGCCAGTATCAATATTTTCGGTGGTTTCACCGTGACTCAGCGCATGCTGAAAATGTTTCGTAAAGGCTAAGGGGTAGCATATGTCTGGAGGATTAGTGACAGCCGCATACATTGTTGCTGCAATCCTGTTTATTTTCAGTCTGGCGGGGCTTTCCAAACACGAAACGTCTCAGCAGGGGAATAACTTTGGTATCGCCGGGATGGCGATTGCGCTGATTGCCACCATCTTCGGGCCGGACACCGGCAACGTGGCGTGGATCCTGGTGGCGATGATCATCGGCGGTGCGATTGGTATTCGCCTGGCGAAACGCGTTGAAATGACCGAGATGCCGGAGCTGGTGGCGATTCTGCACAGCTTTGTGGGTCTGGCCGCAGTGCTGGTGGGCTTCAACAGCTACCTGTACCACACGCCTGGTCTGGAACCGATTCTGGTGAATATTCACCTGACGGAAGTGTTCCTCGGTATCTTCATCGGTGCGGTCACCTTCACCGGTTCCATTGTCGCGTTCGGCAAGCTGCGCGGGAAGATCTCCTCTAAGCCGCTGATGCTGCCAAACCGTCATAAGCTGAACCTGGCGGCGCTGGTGGTATCGTTTGTGCTGCTGGTGGTCTTCGTGCGTACCGAAAGCGTCGGTCTGCAGGTGCTGGCGTTGCTGGTGATGACTATCATCGCGCTGGCCTTCGGCTGGCATCTGGTGGCGTCCATCGGTGGTGCGGATATGCCAGTGGTGGTCTCCATGCTGAACTCCTACTCCGGTTGGGCGGCGGCGGCGGCGGGCTTTATGCTGAGCAACGACCTGCTGATCGTCACCGGTGCGCTGGTGGGTTCTTCGGGTGCGATCCTGTCTTACATCATGTGTAAGGCGATGAACCGCTCGTTCATCAGCGTCATCGCCGGTGGCTTTGGTTCTGACGGCTCGTCTACCGGCTCCGATGAGGAAGTGGGTGAGCACCGTGAGATCAGCGCGGAAGACACCGCCGAGATGCTCAAAAACTCGCACTCGGTCATTATCACCCCGGGCTACGGCATGGCGGTGGCACAGGCGCAGTATCCGGTCGCGGAAATCACCGAGAAGCTGCGCGCGCGCGGCATCAAGGTGCGTTTTGGTATTCATCCGGTGGCGGGGCGTCTGCCAGGCCACATGAACGTGCTGCTGGCGGAAGCGAAAGTGCCTTACGACATCGTGCTGGAGATGGACGAGATCAACGATGATTTCGCCGACACCGATACCGTGCTGGTCATTGGGGCTAACGACACCGTTAACCCGGCGGCGCAGGACGATCCGCGTAGCCCAATCGCCGGGATGCCGGTTCTGGAAGTGTGGAAGGCGCAGAACGTGATCGTGTTTAAGCGCTCAATGAATACCGGCTATGCCGGGGTGCAGAACCCGCTGTTCTTCAAAGAGAACACCCACATGCTGTTTGGCGATGCCAAAGCCAGCGTGGATGCGATTCTGAAAGCGCTCTGACAGGGTAAAGCCCGGTGGCGCAAGCTTACCGGGCCTACCAAACCCGTAGGCCGGGTAAGGCGTAGCCGCCACCCGGCAAAAAAAAACCGCCGGTTCGCCGACGGTTTTTTTTCATCTTGCGGGTCAATCGTCTTCCGGATCGTCCAGCTCAACCGGCGTCTGGTACTCATCCGGCTTGATAACCAGCAGGTCGCAGCGCAGATGGTCGATCACCTGCTCGGCGGTGTTGCCGAGGAAGGCGGCAGAAATACCGGTACGGCCAATGGTACCCAGCACGACAATCCCCGCCTGCAGGTGTTCAGCCAGGTCCGGGATCACCTCTTCAGGCAGCCCTTTTTCCACGTGGGTCATTTTCTCATCGATGCTGAATTTCTGGCGCAGCGCTTTCATGGCCAGCAGGTGCTGACCGCGGATGGCGTCGTTATACACGCTCGGGTCAAATTCCGGCAGCTCAATGGCGATGTTAATCGGGGTAACCGGATAGGCACCTACCAGATGCACTTCGGTGTGGTTGACCTGGTCGGCAAGCTGGAGGGTCTCCTTCACCAGCTTCTCGTTCAGCGAGTTATGGTAATCCTCTTCACTGGCGAGGTTTACCGCCACAACGGCTTTCCCGCCTTCAGGCCACGGCTGGTCTTTCACCATCCAGACCGGGCAAGGGCATTTACGCAGCAAGTGCCAGTCGGTCGGGGTGAAGATCACGGATTCCAGCTTGTCGTGCTGGTGCGCCATCTTCAGCAGCAGATCGTGCCCACCGGCAACGACTTCCTGAATGATGGCTTCGAAAGGTCGGTTGTGCCAGACCACTTTAATATCAATGGGCACGCCCGCTTCCAGGTAATACTTCGCCTGTTCGCGGATCCACGCGGTACGCTGGCTGATGACGCCCTGACGCATAGCGGTGCGCTCGTCAGGCGACAGAAGGGTGGTCATCTCATACGAGAAGTCATAGATCGGCAAAAACGCTTTGATTTTGCCACCAATCCGTTGATGTAAATACACAGCACGTCGTAATGCCGGCTGATCGTCCTGATTCGGATCGATTGCTACCAGCATGTTTTGATACTTGGCCATACAGGTCTCCTTACTACTGTCACCACAGTCTGTAATTAAAAGAGTAACCTATATATCCTGAATGAAACAGAGGAGAGCTTTTGCCAGATCAATAATTCATGAAAATTTATCAGAGGAAAAGCACCGTGGTCGTTACCGCGATAAACGCAATAAACAGCAGCACCATCACCGCTATCGCAAAGGTCGTGGAGTCCTGAACGTAGGTTTTTTCCTCCCCCTTCATTGGGCCGACAAGCATGATCCAGATGAAGATAAAGGTCACTGAGGCAATCACGACTGAAACGAAAAACAAACTTTCTCTCAATTCATAACCTCAACGAGACCCTTTTGGGTGCTGTGTGGGGACGTGCTACGGTGAAAAGGGCAGATAAAAGACGGGGTGACAGGCCAGACCCATAAATCAGGAAAATTTATCGGTCTGGCAGTATACGTATGGCGTTTACGCCACGTTGCGGGCGTGCCCGGCAAGAACGGCCAGCGCTTCACCGTTTTCGATAGTGATGTATTTACCCTTAACGGCCAGCATCCCGCTTTTCTGGAAACGACCCAGCAGACGGCTGATGGTTTCCACGGTCAGACCCAGGTAGTTACCGATATCGCCACGCGTCATCGTCAGACGGAATTCACGCGGCGAGAAGCCACGCTCGGCGAAGCGGCGGGAGAGGTTGTAGATAAACGCGGCCAGGCGCTCTTCTGCGTTCTTTTTAGAAAGCAGCAGAATCATGTCCTGATCGCCTTTGATCTCACCGCTCATCAGACGCATCATCTGCTGACGCAGGTTAGGCATCTTGCCGGACAGATCGTCCAGGGTTTCAAACGGAATTTCGCAAACCATCGAGGTTTCGAGTGCCTGAGCAAAGCTCGGGTGATGGCCCGTACCGATGGCATCAAAGCCTACCAGGTCACCTGCCAGATGGAATCCGGTAATCTGCTCATCACCTTGCTCGGTGATGGTGTAGCTCTTGATGGTGCCAGAACGGATAGCATAGAGCGATTTCAGTTCGTCTCCCGCTTTAAACAGCGTCTGCCCTTTCTGAATAGGCTTTTTACGCTCGATGATATTATCAAGCTGATCGAGTTCATGCTCATTCAGGGTAAACGGGATACAGAGCTGGCTGATGCTGCAATCCTGGCAATGGATAGCACAACCGCCAGACTGAATGCGTCGTATAATTCGCTTTTCCGGGATCATAGGTTTGCTCAAGCCTTAATTGATATTGGTCAATTTTAACATCTTTTTGGTAAGTACGTAAGCCTGACAAACCCTCAATAAGGACAAGAGACGGCAATGTGTCGCCATCTTCTTGAAATTCCACAGCTTGATTATGGATTTTTAGCCTAACCGGAAGAAAATTAAGCACAAAAAGCCTGGGAACTAGAGTAAGAGATACCCTTCGTGACGCAGCAACCACTCTTTTCGCTGCACGCCACCGGCATAGCCGGTGAGGGTGCCGTTGCGGCCAATAACGCGATGGCAGGGCACCACGATGCTGACCGGATTAGAGCCGTTCGCGGCACCTACGGCGCGTGCGGCCCCAGCGCGACCTAACTGCTCCGCGAGCTGGCCGTAATGCATCACCTGTCCGCAGGGAATGGCCCGCAGCGCCTGCCACACTTCGCGCTGAAAAGGGGTGCCCGCCGTGGCGGTGGGCAGCGTGTCGATGATGCTGAGATCGCCTTCGAAGTACGCTGCAAGCTTATCGCTCAGTCCACCCGGATTGGTGGCGCGGATACGTTCATACCCCTGGGCGCGGTAGTGAATCGCAAGCAGTTCTTCCATGCGGTCGCTGTGCTCTTCCCACTCAACGGCGCGCAGGCAAAACTGCTCGTCCGCGATCACCCACAGCGGCCCAAGCGGCGTCGCAATCTTGTCTTCGAGTAATCTCAGCATCCTCATTCCCTTAGTTCAGCCTCGGGTAGATCCCCGGCCCAATCGGCAGGCCGACAAGATACCACGCCACCAGCATCACCAGCCATACCCCTAAAAAGATAAGCGGGTAGGGTAAAACCAGCGAATAGTAGGTACCCAGTTTGGCCTCGGGTTTATAGCGCTGCAGGAAGCCTAAAAACAGCGGAACAAACGGCGAAACTGGCGCCAGCGGGATAACCGAAGAGTCCGCGATGCGGAACAGGATCTGCGCGAAAGCCGGGTGGAACCCCAGCATCATAAACATCGGCACGAAGATCGGGGCCAGAATCGACCAGATGGCGGAGCCGCTGGCGATAAACATGCACAGCAGGGATGACAGCAGCGCCAGACCGACAAACGCCGGTACGCCGCTTAGCCCGGCAGCCTCCAGCGCGTCGGTGAGGCCCACGGCCATAAACTTGCCCATGTTGCTCCAGTTAAACATCGCCACAAACTGGGCCAGCGGGAACACCATCACGATAAAGCCCGCCATCTCCTTCATCGGCTCGATCATCAGCTGCGGCAGGTCACCCTGGCGGCGGATTTTGCCGGTGGCGATACCGTAGGCGAGCGAAACAACAAAGAAGAAGAGGATAATCAGCGGCACGATGCCCTGGATAAACGGCGAGGGCAGGACCGTATGTTTAACCGGATCGCGCAATATGCCGTTTTCCGGCACCACCATCAGCGCCACCGCGGCGATAAACGCCAGCGAGACAATCCCCGCCACGCGCAGGCCGAAGCGCTGCGCTTCGCTCAGCGTCTCCAGCTTTTCATCACTGCGGCCTTCCCATTTGCCCAGGCGCGGCTCGACGATCTTATCGGTAATCAGCCCGCCGACAATCGTCAGGAGAATGACCGAGCTTGCCATAAAGTACCAGTTGTCGATCACGCTGACGTGCATGGCCGCATCAATGGTTTTCGCCGCCTCCGTACTGATGCCCGAGAGCAGCACGTCGGTGGTGACGATCAGCAGGTTAGCGGTAAAACCGCAGCCCACCCCCGCAATCGCGGACAGCAGGCCCGCCACGGGGTGGCGCCCGACGGCGAGGAAGATCAGCGCCCCCATCGGCGGCATGATCACCAGCGCGGCGTCGGAGGAGATATGGCTGAAGAAGGCGATAAACAGCACCATGTAGCTCGCGTAGCGCGCGCTGACGTGAGAAGCCATCTTCACCATCAATGCGGGCAACAGGCCCACGCGTTCGGCCAGCCCGGCGCCCAGCACCAGCGCCAGAATGGCGCCGAGCGGGGCGAATCCGCTGAAGTTTTTAATCACGTTGGGTAAAAACCAGTGCAGCCCTTCAATGCTCAGCAGGTTTTTCACCGCCACCAGGCTGCCGTCGGCCGGGCTGCGCACGCTGACGTCAAAGGCGGAGAGCACGGCGGTGGCGACCATCAAAATCACAATCAAATAGATAAAAAGCAGGAAAGGGTGCGGCACTTTATTGCCGATCCTTTCAACCCAGCCATAGAGCTTACCGGATGGGGAATGCGAAGGTATGGATGACATACTCATGGGCGTTCCTCGGAGTGTTGTGTTGTTGTGTTGTGTTGTGTTTTTTTATTTTAAAGGTGACGGTGTCACGCCCGGTGGGATCGGACACGCGTACGGTTTTTCTTCTAGTTGTTGTTCGAACTCTTCACGGCATTTTTTCAGCAGCGCCGCGTCCTGCAGCAGATTGAGCGCGGTCGCGCCCATCACTTTCCCGGCCAGCAGCATGCCCTTGTGGGCAATAGAGGTTCGCCCCTGAGATACCAGCTGCCAGGTGTGCAGCGGCGTGCCGACGGTAAAGCAGGGGCTGAAGCACTGGGCGACCGGCATTTTCCAGCTGACGTCACCCACGTCGGTTGAACCTGCCAGCACGTTGTCGGTGACGGCATAGGGCGCGACTTCATCCACCAGCAGCGTCGCCTGATGACGACGGGCAAAGGTTTTACCCGCTTCACCACCCGTGGCGGCAATATTTTTCAGGCTATTTTGCAGATCGTTGGGCGTCAGCGTGGCGCGGATCTCGCGGGCAAACTCTCGCTCTTCGTCGGTCCACTCCGGCGTGCCGTAGTGCTGCAGGGCGCGATACATCGCCGCCTCAAGCGTGCGGTTCGGCAGGTAGCTGGAGCAGGCTTTATCAAAGCGACACTCGACGGTGGTCTCGGTCATCATCGCCGCGCCCTGGGCGATTTTCTCGATGCGCTCGTAGATCTGCTGCGCATCCGCCATCTCCGGGGCGCGGATCAGGTACAGCACCTCGGCCTGCGCCTGCACCACGTTGGGCGAAATCCCGCCGGTGTCGGTAATGGCGTAATGGACGCGCGCTTTCTCGATGACGTGTTCGTTAAGGAAGTTGGTGCCGGTGGTCATCAGCGTCACGGCGTCCAGGGCGCTGCGTCCCAGGTGAGGAGAGTTGGCCGCGTGCGCCGCCACGCCGTGAAAACGCCAGGCGGCCTGAATATTCGCCAGCGTGCTGACGTTAAACATCCCGGCAAAGGCTTCCGGGTGCCAGGTGACGGCGGCATCGACGTCATCAAACAGCCCTTCGCGCACCATAAAGGTTTTCCCGGAGCCGCCTTCTTCACCGGGACAGCCGTAAAAACGCACCGTTCCGCTGCCGCCGTGCTGCTCCAGCCAGCTTTTCACCGCCACCGCGCCCGCAAGCGCCGCGGTGCCTAAGAGGTTATGTCCGCAGCCGTGGCCGTTAGCCCCCGGCGTGGCGGTTTGCGCGGTCGCGCAGTGTGCCTGCTGGCTTAACCCGGCCAGCGCGTCGTACTCGCCCAGCAGGGCGATAACCGGTTTTCCGCTGCCGAAGCTGGCGATAAAGGCATTGGGAATACCGCCTGCCTCGCGGGTCAGCGTGAAGCCTTCTGCTTCCAGCTCGCTGGCCAGCCGTTCGGCGGACCAGAACTCTTCAAAGCGGGTTTCGGGACGATCCCAGATCGCGTCGGCAATATCGGTTAACGTCCGACATCGCGTGTCGATCGCATCGGCAATAAAAGCGTAGTTCTCCTGCATCACACACCTCGCGTCCACGGGAAATTGAGCGCTGTTCGCGCCAGCGTTTCGATGGCGATAGTCATGACCTGCTCATCGAAGTCGAATTTTTCGTTGTGATGTCCGGCGCTCAAATCCGTGCCAAACACCATATAGGACGCCATGCCGCCGTTCTGCTGCACGCGGGCCATCATCAGCGTGGCGTCTTCGGAACCCGCTGGCGCTTTTACCTTATCGATGGCATGAACAACCCCGGAAACCTGGCTCGCCTGTTCGCGCAGATAATCCACCCACGCCGGTGTCGGCGCGCTGGAGGTGGCAGCCCCCATCAGGCGCATCTCCGCGCTCACGCCATAGAGCGCCGCCGCGCCGGTAATGACGGCCTGCGCGCGTTCAAAGACATACTGATTAATCGCTTCGCTTTCGCCGCGGGTTTCAACTTTGATCAGGGCATTCGCGGGCACCACGTTGCGCCCGCTGCCCGCCTGCATCACGCCGACGTTCACCCGGGATGCGCCGTCGCTGTGCGGAGCGATGCTGTGCAGGGCGAGGGCGGCCTGCGCGGCGGCGAGCAGGGCGTTACGCCCGTCCTCCGGCTTACCGCCCGCGTGTGCGGCCACGCCGGTGAAGCTCACGTCGAACTTGGTGGTGGCCATAAAGTTATCGCTGCCGCAGATCACCGTACCGGCAGGGACGCCGGTACCAATATGAATGGCCGTGAAATAGTCCGCGTCATCCAGCGCCCCGGCGGCAACCATGGCGCGCGCGCCGCGCGTGCCTTCTTCAGCAGGTTGGAAGATCAGCTTAATGGTGCCGTTGAGCCGGGCTGCATTCTGCTTAAGCACCTGTGCCAGTCCCAGACCAATGGTGGTGTGGCCGTCGTGCGCGCAGGCGTGCATCATGCCCGGATTGCAGGAGGCAAACCCGTCGCGGAACGGGCGATGGCTGTCGTCGAGCGCTTCGCTTAAATCAAGGGCGTCCATGTCCACGCGAAACGCCAGGGTTGGGCCCGGGCGGCCGGTATTCAGGGTGGCGACAATGCCGGTAAAGCCGCCTTCAAACGGCGCCAGCCATTTCTCAGGCGCGCCTTGCGCCCGCGCGCGGGCAAACTCTCGCGCCAGGGTTGCCTCATCGGGCAGCCCCATCCGGCTTTCGGCATCGACCACGTCACGGCCCATCGCCAGTTCGTAACCCAGCGAGTTCAGGGTCTCCGCAACTTTCGCGGCGGTACGAAACTCTACCCAGCCGGATTCCGCAAAATGGTGAAAATCGCGACGCCACGCGCTCAGCTGCAGGGTTAACGTCTGGATGTACTGCGCCAGTGTGTCCATATCTGTTCCTGTCATCATGAAAATATGTGAACTGCTTCACGCTGTGATAGTTTTTACTTATCACTAACCGATTTTTCACAGTTTTAACCGTTCAGGAATTACCCTCGCACATCCCTTTCCAGTAAAGTAGATGACAGTTTCTTTACTCTGATAAACAACGGTTATCGGTCGGGCTATGTCATTTCAGGTTAAATTCCATCATCTCCGGGCGTTTGTTGAAGTCGCACGTCAGGGCAGCATTCGCGGTGCCAGCAGGACGCTGAATCTTTCGCAGCCGGCGCTGACCAAATCCATCAAAGAGCTGGAGGAGGGCATGGCGGCGCAGCTTTTCGTGCGCAGGAGTAAGGGCGTGGCGTTGACCGAATGTGGTGAGGGCTTTTACCAGCGCGCCCGGTTAATTCTGGAAGAGCTGCGCGCGGCGCAGGATGACATTCGTCAGCGGCAGGGGGAACAGGCCGGGCAGATCAACATCGGGATGGGGGCCAGCGTTTCGCGCAGCCTGATGCCCGCCGTTATTACCCGCTTTCATGCCCAACATCCGCAGGTCAAAGTGCGGATAATGGAAGGGCAGCTGGTGTCGATGATCAACGAATTACGGCAGGGAGAGCTGGATTTCACCATCAATACTTATTATCAGGGACCTTACGACCAGGAATTTACGTTTGAAAAACTCTTTGAGAAGCCATTTGCGGTATTTTGTCGCGAAGGTCATCCGGCAACGGGGGCAACGTCGATTAACGAACTCCTGCATTATAACTGGACAATGCCGACGCCGCGGGGAAGTTATTATAAGCAGCTAGAAGAGGTATTTAGCAATCGCTCGCAAATACCGCGAATTGGTGTGGTCTGCGAAACCTTTTCCTCCTGTATTAGCCTGGTCGCGCAAAGTGATTTTCTAAGCATATTGCCGCAGGAGCTAGGGTGTGACCCGCTGCTGGCGCACCGTCTGGTCATGCTGCCGGTTGTCGAATCGCTTCCAAAAGCAGCATATTATTTAATTCAGCGCCGTGATTCACGTCAGACGCCCCTGGCTGAATCATTAATTACGCAGTTCAGACGGGAAGCGAGAAAAATAATCGCGGCGTGAAAGTGAGATAATAAAAAAACAGGATCTGCCCGACATCAGACAGATCCTCCAGTACACACAGCAGTGCGTCCTTTCGCCAATCCTGAATATTATATCCATGAAGCAGGTATATTTAGGTATAACACCTTTTCCGCAAAAAGAAAGGATGTCGAGTGTTTGATTTTACGAAAATTTAACACAAATCACTTATTTCATCTTTGCTGAAATTTTAGTTAAGTCGTATTTAAATCCATTTTATAAATACTATATATATTCATCAGGTTAATATTTGCGGCGCATGAGGGCCTGTAATGGTGATTGAGGCCAGTCTCAGGCGCAGGTATAGTACCGTCCTCAGTTGTAGCCGGAGGATATCCATGAACCCTGACGACAAATCCTTTTTTCTTGACGCCATGGAAGATGTCCAGCCGCTGAAGCGTGGCCCGGATATTCACTGGCAGCCCAGCCGCAATACGCGGGCGCGCCAGGAGGTGGATTGTGAACAGCTGGATAACTTCCTGACGCTGGATTTTCTTGACCTTCTGCCCCTTGAAGAGCCGCTGGCGTTCCGGCGCGAAGGGGTGCAGCAGGGCGTTATCGAGAAGCTGCGATCGGGTAAATATGCCCGCCAGGCCAGCTTAAACCTCCTGCGTCAGCCCGCCGAACGCTGCCGTCAGATGCTCTATTCTTTTATTCGCCAGGCCGGACGTGACGGGTTACGCAATCTGATTATCATTCACGGAAAAGGGCGCGAGCAGAACTCGCATCCTAATGTGGTGCGCAGCTATCTGGCGCGCTGGTTAACCGAGTTCGAGGAAGTGCAGGCCTTCTGCGTGGCGCTGCCGCATCACGGCGGCAGCGGGGCATGCTACGTTTCACTGCGTAAATCCGATGAAGCAAAACAGGAGAACTGGGAGCGGCACGCCAAGCGCAGCCGCTAGCGGGCGATTTCCTCGCCCGCCGGTGATTCAGAAGGTTTCCCAGTTGCTGTCGGTGGCGGCGTTTGCGGTTGCCGGGCGCAACATCTGAGGCGTTTTCACGCTGGCCGGACGTGGAGCTACCGCTTTTTCTTTGCCGTTCAGACGAAACGCGGCCACCGCCTGGCGCAGCTGTTCGGATTGATCTTCCAGCGCCGCTGCCGCCGTGGCGGACTCCTGCACCAGCGCGGCGTTTTGCTGCGTCACGCTGTCCATCTGCGAAACGGCCAGGCTCACCTGCTCAATGCCGCGGCTCTGCTCGTCAGAGGCAGAGGAAATCTCGCCCATGATATCGGTCACGCGGGTCACGGCGGCGACGATTTCCTTCATGGTGGTGCCTGCCTCGCTAACCTGCTCAGAACCGGTATTCACCCGGCTGACGGAGTTCTCGATAAGCCCTTTGATCTCTTTCGCCGCCTGTGCGCTGCGGCTCGCCAGGGTCCGGACCTCGCCTGCGACAACCGCAAAACCACGTCCCTGTTCCCCGGCGCGTGCCGCTTCCACCGCGGCGTTAAGCGCCAGAATGTTCGTCTGGAACGCGATGCTGTCAATCACGCCGGTAATATGCGCAATTTGCTGCGAACTGTCGGCGATCTCGTTCATGGTGCGAACCACGTTATCCACGACGTGACCGCCGCGCGCGGCCGTTTCAGAGGCGTTTTTCGCCAGCAGCGTGGCCTGACGGGCGTTATCGGAGTTCTGTTTAACCGTCGCGGTCAGCTCTTCCATGCTGGCGGCGGTCTCTTCGAGCGAGGCGGCCTGCTGCTCGGTGCGGGCGGAAAGATCGTTGCTTCCTGCGGCAATTTCGCCTGCGCCGGTGTAGATGGAATCGGTACTTCCGCGTACGGCGCTGACGGTGGTCACCAGCGACTGCTGCATCTCATGCAGGCCCGCGGCCAGCTGACCCATCTCATTGCGGCCCGAGATAGCGATCTCCTGCGTCAGGTCGCCCCCTGCAATGGCGCGAATATGGTTCATAATGGAGTGGAGTGGTTTTAACAGCAGGTGCTGTAAACCCTGCCAGATGACCACCAGAACCGCGATAACGGCCAGCAGAATTGCCGCCAGCGTCCACTGCATCTGCGTGAAGCTGCTCTGGTTCTCTTCGGTTGCGGCCTTCAGCAGGGTGTTGTTTTCGGCGCGCCAGCGGTTATAGACCGCTTCCATATCGTCCTGCGCCTGCTGCGCATCCAGATCGCCATAGGCCTGATAGTTGTCGGCGCGCAGATACTCAATCGATAAACGCATGACTTCGTGCATCTGGTTCCAGGATTTCTGCATCTCGTCGGTCAATGCCGCCTCCTGGCCCTTAACCTGCGGCAGTTTCTGCCACTCTTTGTTATAGGCTTCGGCTTTTGCCAGCGAGTCGCCTGCGGTGCCCAGCAGTTTATTGATCGCCGCCAGGGAAGCCGGGTCACGCTGGTTTTTCAGGTAGCGGATCGCCACGCGGGTGACGGTGACGCGCGTTTTCACCAGCGTGTTCACGCTGTCGCTCAGGCTTTCCTGCTGGGCATTGAGCACGCCGGAGTTCTGGAAGTTATGGCGATCGTTACTGACGGCAGAGTAGAACAACCCTCCCGTGACAACTTGCAGCAGGCAGAATATGGTGAGGGCAAAGATAATACCGGTAATCACGTGCAGATTTTTCAGCATAGCGGTCGTCCGTTAGAGAAGATGCAGGGTTACTTCATTACTATCGTCGTAGAGAATGTAAACTTTAATTAACTCGCGCTTAACTAAGGGGCCCTTTTGGGAACCTGTTGTAAATCCGGATCATTTTTATGAGGAAGGTCAACATGAGCAGCATTGATAAAAGCGGGACATACGCGCTCGGGACGCGGACGGTGAAACGGCTGGGCTACGGCGCGATGCAGCTGGCCGGGCCGGGCGTCTTTGGGCCGCCGAAGGATAAGCAGGCCGCGCTGGACGTGTTACGCGAGGCCGTGGCGGCGGGGGTGAACCACATTGATACCAGTGATTTTTATGGCCCTCATGTCACCAACCAGCTGATCCGCGAGGCGCTTCATCCTTACCGGGACGATCTGACGATCGTCACCAAGATTGGCGCCCGTCGCAACGACAAAGGCGCCTGGCTGCCGGCCTTTTCCGCGCAGGAGCTGACGCAGGCGGTGCATGACAACCTGCGTAATCTGCAGCTGGACGTGCTGGACGTGGTGAATCTGCGAATTATGTTTAGCGCGCACGGGCCAGCGGAAGGGTCGATTGCTGAACCGCTCTCCACCCTGGCAGAATTACAGCAGCAGGGGCTGGTGCGGCATATTGGTTTGAGCAACGTCACGGCCACCCAGGTCGCGGAAGCGCAGAAGATGGTGCCGGTGGTGTGCGTGCAGAACATGTACAACATTGTGAACCGGGGTGACGATGCGCTGGTGGATCTGCTTGCGCAGCAGGGGATCGCGTATGTGCCGTTCTTCCCACTGGGCGGCTTTACGCCGCTGCAATCGTCCGGGCTGAAGGCTGTCGCGGATTCACTGGGCGTCACGGCAATGCAGGTTGCGCTGGCATGGCTGCTGCAGCGTTCTCCGAATATCCTGCTGATCCCGGGCACCTCTTCCGTGGCGCATCTGCGGCAAAACCTCGCGGCGGGAGAACTGCAGCTGCCGCCTGACGCGCTGGAAACATTGAATACGCTGATGGACTGATCGTCACAGGCGCAAAGCCCGACATGTGCTTCCGGGCTTTGCGCGTTTTAAATCTTCTGACACTTCAACGCGTTTGGGTTCGCTTCCGGAAATGACCTTGATCCCTGACCATAATCCGTAATACTGTATTTATATACAGTATATGGCGAGAAAGGCATCATGGACACTCTCTTTTCTTATCAACCAAAACAAATCATTGAACTACCTTTGTTTTTAGAACGTGTTGCCTGTGGGTTTCCCAGCCCGGCGCAGGATTATGTGGAGGATCGTCTCGATCTTAACCGGCTGGCAGTGAGGCACCCCAGTGCGACCTATTTTATCAAGGTGAGTGGAGACTCCATGATTGGCGCGGGGATTGGCGACGGCGATCTGCTGGTGGTTGACCGCTCGTTAAATGCCGAACATGGGGATATCGTCGTGGCGTCGGTCGCCGGTGAGTTTACGGTGAAAGAGCTACAGACGCGCCCGGTGCTGAGGCTGTTGCCACATAACGCCCGCTATCAGCCGATTACCTTTCAGTCCGAAGAGGAGCTGCAGATCTTCGGCGTCGTCACCCACACGCTTAAAACGCATAAACATGTTCGCGCTGGTTGATGTGAACAGCTTCTATGCCTCCTGCGAGAAGGTATTCCGCCCCGATCTGGAGGGGAAGCCCATCGTGGTGGTGTCCAACAACGACGGCTGCATCATTTCACTCTCGCGGGAGGCAAAGCAGTTCGGCATAAAAATGGGTGAGCCCTATTTTAAATTCAAAGAGAAGCTTTTTCCGGCGAGGGTTTACGTCTTCAGTTCGAACTATGCGCTGTATGCCGACCTCAGCAGTCGGGTGATGCAGACGCTGACGGATCTGGCTCCGGCCATAGAAATTTACTCGATTGACGAGGCGTTCGTGAACGTTTCAGGGATCGGTAACTGCATGTCGCTGGACGCGTTCGGACACCAGATGCGCACGCAGGTCTTTAAAAACACGGGTTTAACCGTTGGCGTCGGCATTGCCCCGACAAAAACGCTGGCAAAGCTGGCCAACTATGCGGCGAAACGGTGGGCCAGTACCGGCGGCGTGGTCGATCTGTCGGGCCGCGAGCGGCAGCGTAAACTGCTGGCAAAGGTTCCGGTAGAGGAGGTATGGGGCGTAGGGCGGCGCATCACGAAAAAACTGAACGCGATGGGGATTACCACGGCGCTGGAGCTGGCGGAGGCCTCCTCGTGGGTCATTCGCAAACATTTTAACGTGGTGCTGGAGCGTACGGCGCGCGAGCTTCGCGGCGAGCCCTGTCTTGACCTGGAAGAGTACACCCCCACGAAGCAGCAAATCATCTGTAGCCGTTCGTTTGGTCATCGCATTACGCAATATGAAGAGATGCACCAGGCGATTTGCGCCTACGCGGAACGCGCCGCAGAGAAACTGCGCGGCGAGCATCAATACTGTCGTTTTATCAGCGTGTTTGTGCGCACCAGCCCGCATGCGGACAACGAAATTTATTACGGTAATCAGGCTTCGGTCACCCTGATGACGCCCACCAATGACTCGCGGGATATCATCCGTGCCGCCACGGAGGCGCTGGGGCGGATATGGCTCGACGGGTATCGCTATATGAAGGCTGGGGTCATGCTGGCGGACTTTTTCAGCAGCGGTGTCGCTCAGCTTAACCTGTTTGACGACAATCGCCTGCGCGCCAACAGCGCGGCGCTGATGGAGATGATCGACAGCGTCAATCACTCCGGCAAAGGGAAGATATGGTTCGCCGGGCAGGGGATTGAGAAACCGTGGGCCATGAAGCGGGAAATGTTGTCACCGGCCTATACGACGCGGTACGCGGATTTACCGGTGGCGAGGTAAAAGGCGGTTATTTTGTGGCGTTGTGGGTCGCGATCTCAGGCAGTAATTGCTCAATCACGCTGACGACCTTTCTGACGCGCTGCGGAATAAAGCGGGCATCAGGATAAACGGCATAGAGGAAGCGATCGGGTAACCGCCAGTCGGGCAGCACCGGTACCAGCGTGCCCGCCTGCAGAGCCCTGGCCACGAGCGGTCGCTGCATGCCGCCGATACCCATGCCGGATTCCAGCGCCTGCAGCAGCGCGTCGCTGGTGTTGGCACGGAAAACGGTATTCACGTTGACCTCGACCGTCTCCGCGTCAGACATCAGGCGCAGGGGAGCATCCAGCGGAATGCCGCTGAACCGCACGTGTGGGAGCGTCGCCAGTTCGCTGACCGCGTGTACCGCCTGAAAGCCGGGAGCGGCAAACAGTGCAGCTTCAATACGCCCCAGCACGCGAGCCGCGTGCGCCTGCGGAGGCTCGCTGCTCAGCCGTATCGCGACATCCACGCCCTCCGCCACCAGATCGGCAAGGCGGTCATCCAGGGAAAGCATCAGCTGCAGTTCGGGATGCAGGCGCTGTAGCGCCAGCAGATGCGGCAAAATGATCTGCCCCAGGCCGCTCGGCAACTGGACATGGACGCGTCCCTGAACGCTATGATCGACAGGATGTAAACGCCTCTCCGCTTCCCCCATGGCGTCCAGCACGAGCTGCATATCACGCCGGTAGCGTTCCCCTTGTTCGGTCAGCTTCATCGTACGCGTCGTACGGTGCAGCAGTACCACGCCAAGCTCTTCCTCAAGCGCCGCGATCTGTTGACTGACGGCGGACTGCTTAATACCGGTCTGACGGGCAGCCGCTGAAAACGAGCCCGCTTCAGCGACGCGCAGAAAGGTAGAAATGGCATTGAGCTTATTATTCATTTAATGATTTTGCTTATAAGTGCCATCGGTTTCATGGGATATCTCCAGAAAAAATAATATATCACACTGCGTCTGTCACCCTTTCCGGAGAAATACCATGAATAATAGGCAGCAACACAACGTCGCTCTGGTCGCGGGCGCCAGCGGCATTGTCGGCAGACAGATGGTCAACACGCTCCTGCACCATCAGTGGCAGGTGATCGGCCTTAGCCGCCATGCCGGGTCGCATCCTGACGGCATTCCGATGGTCAAGATCGATTTACTGGATGAAAAGGACAGCGCCCGGGCGCTGCGCTCCCTGGACGGTGCCACCCATCTCTTTTACAGCGCCTGGGCGAACGCGGCGAACTGGGAAGACATGGTTGAGCCGAACGTCACCATGCTGCGTAATCTAGTCAGCATCCTCGAAAAAACGGCACCTTTGCAGACGGTAAGCCTGATGCAGGGGTACAAGGTCTACGGCGCGCATCTGGGGCCGTTTAAAACCCCGGCGCGCGAAAGCGATCCCGTCGTACCGGGTGCCGAATTTAACGCCGCGCAGCTTGCGTGGCTCAGCCAGTTTCAGCGGGGAAAGCGCTGGCACTGGAATGCCATCAGGCCGGGCGTGGTAGGGAGTGCGGTACCGGGCAATGCCATGAACCTTGCGCTGAGCATTGCCCTGTACGCCTCCCTGTGCAAGGCGCTGGGTTTACCGTTGCGTTTTCCCGGTTCGGAACAGACCTGGCACAGTATCGTTGACCATACCGACGCCGGGCTGCTGGCCGAGGCAACGCTGTGGGCCGCCGCGTCACCTGCGGCACAGAATCAGGCGTTCAACGTGAATAATGGCGATATCTGGCGCTGGAGCGAGCTCTGGCCGCGCATCGCACGCTGGTTTGACCTGGACTCTGCACCGCCGGTGAGGCTGTCATTTCATCAGCTGTTTACGGACTATCGCGGCGTATGGCGCGAGCTTGCCGGAGAGCGGCTGGTGGAAGCGGATATTCTGCAGCTGAGCGACGGGCGGTTTGCCGATTTTGTCTTTAGCTGGAATTACGACATGTTTGGTGACGGGAGCAAGCTGCGCAGGGCGGGCTTTACGCAAATGCAGGCGACGGATGAGATGTTTTTCCACCTGTTTGCGCAGTTGAGAGCCGCGCGGATTATTCCCTGACCGTAAGGGTTGTTGTCATCAACGATCGGCGCGTTATACTCACGCGTTAAAATGAATGTATTGTGGGGCAGGGATATGCACGAAAGTCTAAAAATGATATCAGTCGCTCTGCCCCTCATTGCGCTTCTCATTCTGTTAAGCTTTTTGGTCAGACGCATTCGCCAGGCAAAACGTATCATTTCAGACCGTAACGGGATGAAAAAGATCTCTGCCAGTCCCTCAATATTTGGCGGGAATGGAGGTAAAACCTGGTTTTATGATGACCAGTTTTTATATGAAGTTAAAAACAACGTCACCCGTAAAATTGCGCTGGCTAACATCATTAAAATCAGACCGGGGAATACAGAGATAAACAGCAGACGGGTCTGGATTGTTATTTACCGCGACGGTGTTAATGAAAAGCAGGTGCAGTTTTATAACAATCTTACCCTCTGGAATCATAACTTCACGGCTTTTCTGGCAGCGGTAAAACGTGCCAATCCTGACGCTGTGGTTAAAGAACGCGCAATCCTCAATCTATGAAAAAGGACCGCAGACGGTTTGCGGACGCTGCTCCTGTGCAGCGTCCATAGCATCAGGGTTAAGGGCTTACTCAACCGTTAACGCATTGACAACCTCGGCCACGCTTTTCACGCTGCGGATATTCCCGATCCCCGTGCCGAGCGCGATATACCCTTCATCGGTATTATTTTCCAGCATGCCCAGGCGCAGGCCCCGTAATCCGCCCATCGCCTTGCCCAGCGCTTCGTTGCTTGCGCCAGCTTTATCCATCGCCGCCAGTTTTTCCGCCAGCTTGCCGGGGAGAGAACGATAGTAGTGGGGGACGGTGCGGAAAAGCAGCAGGTCCAGGCCGTTGGCGGCAACAATTTTCTCTTTGACCCCCTGCGGCACGCGGCTTTCTTCGGTACTGATAAACACCGAGCCGGCAAACACGCCTTCCGCCCCTAGCGCATGCGCCGCTCTGGCGGTGCGATTGTCGGTTATACCGCCCGCCGCCATCACCGGGACGTGCTTCACGGCGTCGGCAATCAGCGGCACGATGGAAAAGGTACCCAGCGCCGTCGCGGGTAGCGTCCCACCCTCGTCAAAACCGGTGGCGACGATGATGTCTGCCCCCATCTCTTCAGCCAGAAGGGTGTTTTCCGGCGTGGGATTGATGTCGCGGTAGATAATGGCGATACCTGCCTCTTTTAACTCACTAAACAGCGCGGGAATAATGCTGCCTTCCCCGTAGCCCGTATACACCACGGCCCTGACGCCTTCCTCTTTTACCACCTTAAGAATTGGCCCGGTCCAGACGTCATTAACGGCGGTGGGGATCAGGTTCACGCCGAAGGGTTTTTCGGTCAGCTGTTTGGTTTTCCGAATTTCTTCCCGCATTTTTTCGGCGGTCTCTTCCGGCGTGGAGACCGCGGTATCGGCGGTTAAACCGGCGTTGGGGCCCAGCACGCCGAGTCCTCCGGCATTGCTGACCGCGGCCACTAAACGGGCATCAGTAAGCCAGGATAACGGTCCCTGAATAACGGGCTTTTCGATACCCAGGATCTGACAGATACGGTTATTTTTCATAGCAGACTCTCCCTTACGTTTGAATGAGGGAGAGTGTAGAGAGGAAGATTGTTAGGAAAAATAGCCAAAAACATTCATCACTGTTATAAAATTAATAACAATCATTTTCTCCCGCTCGCGGCAAGACATCCCTTATGCAAATAAACCTCTTTGAATCTATTCGGATTTTTATTGAAATTGTCGACTCGGGGAGCCTTACCCAGGCGGCAGAGAATCTGCAGGTCCATCGCCCGGCAGTGACCAAAGCGCTGCAGCTTCTGGAACAACACAGCGGCACGCGGCTCCTGCAGCGCACCACGCGTCGGATTAGCCTGACGCCGGATGGGGAAGCCTTTTATCGCCGCAGTAAACCTCTGCTGGCGCAGGCGGACGAATTACTGGAGTCGTTTGGCGCCGATCGACCGATACACGGCCAGCTGCGTGTGGATATGCCCATCTCTTTTGCGGCGCTGCGGGTGATACCCAACCTGCCTGATTTTTATCGTCAGCATCCTGATATCGACATCATCCTGAGCAGCTCTGACCGCCGTCGGGATATGCTGCGGGACGGCCTGGACTGCGTGCTGCGGGTGGGCGAGCTGGACGACGGCGACTATATCGCGCGTAAAATCGGGAACATTAAAATCACGACCTGCGCCAGCCCGGCCTGGCTGGCTGAACACGGTACGCCAGAAACGCTGGAGGATTTACGCAAGCATCAGGCGATTAACTGGATTAACAACAGCAGCAGGCACGTTCAGCCGTGGACGTTTACCACGCCAGAGGGCGTTGCGGAGATCGCGCTACCCGGTAAGCTCGTGGTGGATAACTCCGAGGCCTACATCGCGGCAGGTCTGGCCGGGCTGGGGGTAATGCAGGGAATGAATCTCTTTCTCCAGCCTTACATTGACCGCGGCCTGCTGGTTGAGGTCCTGCCTGAATATCGCTCGCCGGACCGCAAACTGTCACTGCTCTACCCACACCGTCATCTCTCCCGCAAAGTGCGGGTATTTACCGAATGGCTGGAGAGTCTGGTGTGAAAGCGGCCAGCTCATGGCATAGCGCACCAATCTGCTCCACGGCATTGAGCAGGCGGGGCGTCGGTTCGTTTGCACAGTTTAGCCGCAGAAAGTGCGTGAGTTCTGCGCCAGGGGAAAACAGGGGGCCGGGGCTGACGCCAATACCCCACGCCAGCGCGCGGCGATGCACCTCCAGCGCGTTGACCTGCGGAGGAAGTTCGACCCACAGCAGAAAGCCAGCTTCGGGGACGTTTACGCGGGTACCGGGGGGAAAACTGGCCTTGATCCGCGCCACGACGGCGGCGATTCCCTCTGCGATCCGCCGCTTTAGCCGCCGCAGGTGACGGTCGTAGTCGCCGTTTGCCAGCATCTCGCTCGTCGCGGCTTCCAGCAGCGGCGCGCCGGCCCAGTCTCCGGCCATGCGGGCCTGCAAGACCTGCGGGTAATAGCGTCCGGCGGCAATCCAGCCGATTCGCCACCCCGGTGCAAGCGTTTTTGACAGGGAGCTGCAGTAAATCACATTCCCGCTCTGGTCGAAGGCTTTGCAGGCCGGAGGACGTTGCCCGTCACCGACCAGGTCACCGTAAACGTCGTCCTCAATCAGAGGAATACCGGCTTCTTCAAGCAGAGCAACCAGTTCCTGCTTGCGCGCGACGGGCATGCTGGCACCCAATGGGTTTTGCACGGTGGGCGAGGCCAGAACGGCCGCGGGACGGTGGCAGCGGATGGCGTCAGCCAGCGGTTCCAGTAACAGACCTTCAGCAGGATCGGTGGGGATTTCTAACGCCTTCAGGCCTAAATCCTCCAGCAGCAGGAGCGTGCCAAAGTAGGCGGGCTGCTCCACCGCCACCACATCACCTGGCTGACACACGGCCCGCAGGGCCAGGCGCAGCGCCTGCGTCGCGCCCGCGGTGATAATGAGATCGTCCGCGCCGAAACGGGCTCCCCACTGCGCAGCACGCGCCGCAATCTTGCTTCGTAAATCACGCCTTCCCGGCGGCAGGCTGTAGCTCTGCCCATGCGCGTCCAGACGACGGCCGACGGAGTGTAACGCTCGCTGTAGCGCCTCCCCGGGCAGCCACGCGGGATCGGGCAGGGCGGCGCCCAGCGGGATCAGGCGGGCTTCTGCACTGCTGAACAGCGACCGGGCCACGGCGGACATAGTCACGGGCACCGGGCCCGGCGTGGAACGCGCGGGCTCCGCGCGCGGAGGGAGGCTGATCTGGCGGATGTAATAACCTGAACGCGGTCGCGCAACGATCAGCCCTTCAGCCTCAAGGCAGCGAAGGGCCTCCAGCGCCGTCGGAAGGCTCACGTGCTCGCGTTCGGCCAGTTTACGCGCGGAGATCATCCGGTCACCGACTCGCAATGCGCCTGAAGAGAGCGTGAGGCGCAGACGCTCAGCAATCCGGCGATAGTGTGGGGTGGGGGCAGACATGGGTATCTGTTCAGGCTAATTTTCGATAAAACTGACTATACAGCCAATGATGTGCGCCATCTATAGTGTCCGGCATGTTCAGGACAAGGAGGCATTATGCACAGCGATAATTTCGACATTTCCACGTATTTCAAACGCATAAACTACACCGGACCGGCGGCGGCCGATACGTCCACCCTTCATGCGCTGATGCGTCATCAGCTCTTTTCCGTTCCCTTTGAAAATCTGGACGTGCAGGCGGGGAAAATTGTCTCGCTGGCACCAGACGACATTGCCGAGAAGGTGTTAAAGAAAGGGCGCGGCGGGTACTGCTATGAGGTTAACGGGCTTTTTGCCATGGCGCTGGAAGCACTTGGCATTCCTTACCGTTTCGTGGCGGCGCGCCCGATGTTCTACCCCGCGCGGCGTCCGAAAACCCATATGGCGCTCATCGCCGAGGTGGAGAGCCGCCAGTGGCTTTGCGATCTCGGGTTCGGCAGCTACGGCATCCGCGCGCCAATGGCGCTGGACACGCTTGACGTGGATATCACGCAGGATTTCGACACGTTTCGCCTGAGCCGCAGCGCGGAGGGCGAGTATTTGCTTGAGGCGAAGGTTGAAGGCGAATGGGCCCGACAATACGGCTTCGATCTCACGCCCCAGGAGTGGATTGATTTCGTTCCGGCCAACTACCTTAACTCCACGCATCCTGATGCTATTTTTGTGCAGAAGCGGGTGGTGGTGCAGCACAGCCCGGAAGGACGCCAGATTTTGCTGGGCGATATGCTGAAAACCATCACGGCGAACGGCACTGAAACGCGGCAGCTGGCGGAGGAGGACATCCGCCATGTACTGAAAGACCGTTTTGCGCTGACCGCCGCGTAATCGGAGAAAGATGGGGACTCAGCCCGGCCCGTCGGCTGCGGCTTTGCGCTGAGCCCCCCACTGTAACAGCAGGCTAAACGACGCGGGTAACACGGTCAGCGTCACCAGCGTCGCAGCCAGCAGCCCGCCGATAATGGCATAGGCCATTGGACCCCAGAAAACCTGGTGAGAGATGGGGATCATCCCCAGAATGGCGGCGCAGGCGGTCAGACAGATGGGTCTGACCCTGTGCTCCGCGGCCGCCATAATCGCGGCATCATTTGCCATCCCCTGAGCAAGATTGCTGTCAACCTCGCTAATCAATATTACCGCGTTACGCACGATCATCCCCGCCAGGGCGATGACGCCCAGCAGCGCAACAAACCCCATCGGCGTGCCGCCAGGCAGCATAGCCAGCACGATCCCCGGTAAACCAAACGGGGCCATCAGGAGCGCCAGCAGCATCCGGGAATATCGCCGCAGCTGAAGCATCAGCAGCAACAGCATGATGACCAGCGTCACCGGAAGAACGGTAAAGACGGAGCTGTTCCCCTTATCCGATTCGGCAACCGCGCCGCCTTCTTCAATGCTGTAACCTGCGGGCAGGCTCGCGCGCAGTTTATCCACCGCCGGACGCAGCGCGGCGGATACCGCTTCAGCCCTCAGCCCCGGGGCGAGGTCGGTTTGCACCGTGATAAAGGGCACGCGCTGGCGGCGCCAGATGACCGGATCGTCCACGCCCCAGACCGGCGTTGCGACGGCGCTGAGCGGAATTTTTTTACCGTCATTCCCCTGAATCGTGAGCGAGGAGAGGGTGGCGGTGCTGTGACGTGCATCGTCCGTGGCCCGCAGCACCACGTCGACAAGGCGGTCATTATCTCTGATGGACGTGACAACGCTGCCGGACCAGACGGTGTTCAGCGTGCGGGCGAGGCTTTCTGACGATATTCCCGCCGCTCTGGCCGCCGTCTGATTCACCTTAAGGGTGATGACCCTCTCCGGCTCTCCGGCCGTCTGGTTAACGTCGCGTGAGAACGGGGAGCGGCCAATCGCGTCCGTGAGACGGTTCGCAAGCGCCCGGACCTGCAGATAATCCGGCCCGCTCACCCGGTATTTGATGGGCCAGCCGACGGGAGGCCCCAGCTCAAGGGGCGACACGCGGGTGATGATGTCGCTAAATTGCGTCGCCAGGATCGTGTTGAGCTGTGCGTGCAGACGATCCCGCGCCGCAAGATCCTTCGCGACCACAACCATCTGGGCGATATTTTCATTTTCCAGCAGCACGTCCATCGGCAGGTAAAAACGGACGGCGCCTGAGCCAACGTACGTCGAAAAGCGATCGATATTGCTGTTGTCGGCCAGCGCTTTTTCCAGCTTTTCCACCTCTCTGAGCGTTTCCGGCTGCGACGCGTTGGCCGGAAGCGTCAGGCTGACCAGCAACTCGGGCCGGTCCGAGGCGGGGAAAAACTCGCCCTGCATAAACGTCGTGCCGTACGCTGACAGCCCCAGCGCGGCAAGCGCAATCAGTACGGTAGCGAGCCGGTGGCGGAGCGCCAGGCGTAAAAGCCGTCCATACCCGCGCGCGATCCGTCCCGGTCCTGCCGCGTGATGTCTGACTTTTTCCGGCAGCAGCCACGTGCCCGTTAGCGGCGAAAACAGGATCGCGACGGCCCAGGAGCAGAGCAGGGCGATGAGCACCACCGCAAACAGGGAGAAGCAGTATTCACCGGCGCTGGAGGCCGCAAAACCAACGGGAATAAAACCGGCAATCATGACCAGAGTACCGGTGAGCATCGGGAAGGCCGTCGTTTTGAATGCATAGGTGGCCGCGTGTCGGCGGGAATCCCCCGCTTCCAGTCGGGAGACCATCGTTTCGACGGCGATCATGGCGTCATCCACCAGCAGGCCCAGGGCAATGATCAGCGCCCCGAGCGAGATACGCTGAAGGCCAATACCGGCGAGCATCATGCCGACAAACGTCATGGCGAGCACCAGCGGAATGGCCGTCGCCACCACCAGTCCGGCCCGCAAACCCAGCGAGACAAATGAAACCGCCAGCACGATAACAACGGCTTCGATAAGTACCCGGATAAACCCGCTTACCGCTTCACTCACCACCGCTGACTGATCGGCGACTTTCACCATCTCGATACCGTGCGGCAGCCCGGCGCTGAGGGCCGCCATTTTTGCGTTAAGCGCAGCACCGAAACGCAGCATGTTGCCTGTCGGCGCCATCGACACCGCCAGCCCGATAGCCGGTTTGCCGTTCACCCGGTAGGCCGGGGCCGGTGGCTCGGCGATTTCCCGGGTGACGGTGGCAATGTCGGTCAGCGGAATATAGCGATTGTTAACGTGCAGCGTGACGGCGCGCAAACTCTCTTCGGTGGTGAGCGCCCCGCTGACCTTTATCGCCATGTTCTCCTGCCCGGTACGCATCGTTCCTGCCGGGACAACGGCGTTTTGCGCCCGGAGGGCGTCGGCAACGTCCTGAATATCCAGCCCCATACCGGCCAGGCGCGCCGGAGAAAAGGCGAGAACCCACTGCTCCTGCTGTTCGCCCAGCAGGGTGGTTTTGCCCATATCCGGCAGGGACATGAGCTCGCGCCGTATTGTCTCTGCGCGATCCCGCACCTCCCGCAACGTGAAGCCTTCGGGAATAAAGGCGTAAATTGTGCCGAACGTGTCGTCAAACTCGTCATCCACGGCAGGACCCTGCACCCCTTCGGGCAGGGACGGCGCGATGTCCTGCATTTTTTTGCGAACCTGATACCAGATATCGGGCACGCGTTGCGGGGGCGTATCGTCACGGAGGTTAACGTGGATAACGGTGCGTCCGGCACGGGTTTCACTTTCGAGATAGTCCAGCCAGGGCGTTTCCTGCAGCTTTTTTTCAAGCGTATCGGTCAGCAGGCGGGTGGTATCCGTCACGGAGGCTCCCGGCCACTGTGCGGAGACGACGGCCGTTTTAATGGTGAATGCCGGATCTTCGTTACGCGGCAGCTTCTCATAGCAGAACACGCCCATCGCAATCACCAGCAGCATGAAAAAGCTGACCATCTGCTGGTTCTTAAGCGCCCAGGCGGAGAGGTTAAATTGGGCTTCCGATCCTGTATTCATGGCTGAACCTCTCCGGCCATCACCGGCTCGCCGGGTCGTAATGTGCTCACGCCTGCCGTAATCACCCGCTCGCCTGGCTCAAGGCCGGAGGCAATCATGACGGAGGAGGCCGTATAGCCGACGGGTATCACCACGCGCAGCTGTGTCCGCGACTGCGGGGTAATCACAAAAACCGCCGGTTTGTCGCTGGCTCGGGTCAGCGCCGACGCGGGAAGCGCGTACCCGTGCGGGGCGGCGGAGGGCAACGTCACGGTGACGCTGGCGCCCAGCGCCATGGCCTCCGGCGGGTTTTGCAGGGTGGCTCTGACGAGCCACGTGCGGGTCTGAGGATCGGCCTGCGGGGTGATATCCCGCAGTGCGGCAGACGCCTGCACCGACGGGTCGCTGAGCAGGGAAACCTGCAAAACCGCCTTATCCAGAGGCGGGATCGCATCGGGCGCGGCAATATCAAACGCCACGTCGCGGGCTTCCCCGGTCGCCAGCGTCAGCACGGACTGGCCGTCGCTGACAACCTGTCCCGCAGAGGCGCTCACGGCCGTGATGACGCCCGCTTGTGGGGCGATCAGGCGCGTCCAGCCGAGACTTTCGCGGGCATTTCGCCATGCGGCCTCGCTGCTTTTTAAGCGCGCGCGGGCGACAAGCCAGTCAGCCCGGGCGCTGTCGAGCTGCGTGCGGGCTATCGCGCCCGTTGGCAT
This sequence comes from Enterobacter cloacae complex sp. 2024EL-00227, assembly GCF_043945315.1. NCBI lineage: Bacteria > Pseudomonadati > Pseudomonadota > Gammaproteobacteria > Enterobacterales > Enterobacteriaceae > Enterobacter > Enterobacter cloacae complex sp. 2024EL-00227. The sequence continues at coordinate 58,807 of NZ_JBIMQP010000008.1, read as the reverse complement.
AAGCTTTTGCATGCGACTGACGTTAAGCGCGGCGACCTGGGCAGAGGCTTTGGCGCCTTCATAGTCGGCCGCTGCGCTGTCGAGCTGGTTTTGCCCGGTCGTATTATCAAGCGTGGCCAGCAGCTGTCCGGCAGTGACCCGGTCGCCAATATCAACGCTACGCGTCAGTATCCGGCCTCCGGTGCGAAAGCTCAGGGTCGTTTCATCGTGGGCATGGATCTCACCGGTTCTTTCCAGCGCGGGAAGGGATTGGGCGGAGCCAACGACGACGTAGCGTACCTTACGCACTGGATCAGGTTTGTTTTCGTGTTTATCACCGCAGCCGGTCAGCGGAAAAATCGCCAGCGCAAGCAGGGCCAGGGGAAGAAAATGCAGCCAGGAAAGGGTGCGCGCCACGCCGTACAAATGATGCAGGCAGTGGCGGAGGGAGAGAAAAAATTCGTCTGACATAACGCCGCTCCATAAAGGGAATGGCGTTATTAAATGCGCGCTACGTCGAGAAAGATTCGATGTTCTGTCAAGGCTTTATCAAGAGGGGAGATTTTCATTATCAGACGGATGCCAGGGCAACAAAATGCGCACCGCAAGGCCGCCGGTTTCCGGTAATGACGCGCTAATCTCACCCCCATGCGCCTCGCAAATCGCGCGGGCGATGGACAAACCGAGGCCGCTGCCGCCGGAATGCCGCGCGCGGGACTGTTCCTCGCGGCTAAAGCGTTTAAACATTTCCGGTAAGAACTGGGGCGACACGCCTGGCCCGTCATCGGTGAATTCGAGGATGTAATGCCCGCTGGCGTAATGCAGCGCCACCTCAAGGTGGCCGCCTTCGCGTCCGTAACGTAGCGCATTTTCCATGAGGATAGTAACGACCTGCCCCATACGGAACGCATCGCCCCGGAAGGGGCTGGTGTGCGGGTTACGCAGCGTTATCCTGAAATGATGCGCATCCGCCTGGGGCATGATCCAGGCAGCCCGCTCGTGAATCAGCTCATCCAGACAGAACGGCTGGTCCTCCAGCACAAGGTTACCCGCGTCTGCCAAAGAGAGAAGGTGGAGCTCATCGGTGAGGCGGTTGAGGTGCTGGAGCTGTTTCATCACCATGCCCAGCTGCGCCGGGCTGGCATCAAACACGCCGTCTAACATGCCCTGCAGACGCCCGATGGCGGCCGTCAGGGGCGAGCGCAGCTCGTGCGCCATCGCGACGTGCGAGGCGCGGAGCGCTTTCTCATAGCGGGCCAGTTGCCCCGTCATGGAGTTAAAGTCCGCCGCAAAGCTGACCATTTCTGCCGGTGCATCCTTGATGAGCTCTGCCTGACGGCCAAACTGCCCTTCGGCGACATCCTTTGCCGCATCGCGAAGGCGGCTGAACTGCAGCGCCAGCGGGCGGGCGTGTTTGAGCCCCATCACCACAATAAACGGGATCATCACCAGCACCAGCAGGGCCACCGTGACCCAGTCCGCTGAGGCGATGGACGGCGTGGAATAGCTCAGGCCCCACCAGGTATCCACAATCGTGTGGAAGCGGGCCGGATTGGCCTGCGGGTTCTGGCTGAGCGTAAGAAACTCCTGCCGGACTGCCGGCGGCATCCTGCCCATGATCCAGTAGTTCTGTACCGCATAGCGCAGCCACATGCAGGTGGCAATGACGATTACGCTGCCGATAGCCAGCGCCAGGATGCGCGCGCAAATCCAGCGCCACAGAGAGGCGTGCCGGTTTTTTATCATGGCTGTCTGAACCTGTAACCCACGCCGCGCACGTTGATCAGCACGCCGGAAATACCCACGGCCTCGAGTTTTTTACGCAGGTTATAAATATGGGTGTCCACCACGCGCTCCAGCGCCTCGCTTTCCGGCAAACAGTGTTCCAGTAAATACTGGCGGGAGAACGGGTGCGCAGGCGAGCGCAGCAGCGTTGCCAGAAGCGAGAATTCCGTTGGCGTAAGATCGAGCATCACAGGCGCGTCGTCGCCGTTGTCCACGCACGCCACAATGGCGGCGACATCCACCGCCAGCGTTTGCCAGCGAAGGATCTTTTCCTCTGTCTCTTTTTTACTGCTGCGCCGCAGCACCGCCTGCACCCGCGCTACCACTTCGCCCGGATGATAAGGCTTCACAACGTAATCATCGGCACCGTAACGCAGGGCGCCAATGCGATCGGGAGTATCCCCCATGGCCGTGACCATGATCACCGGCACATCGCTTTTACGACGCAGGCCCGCCAGCACCTCGGTGCCGTTAAGTCCCGGCAGCATTACATCCAGCAGGATGAGGTCGGGCTTCCACCGCTGCGCCATATCCAGGCCGGAAAGACCGTCCCCGGTAATGGTCACGTCGTAATTTTCACGCCGTAAATAGGCTTCGAGCACGCCAGCCGCGTCGGCGTCATCTTCAATAATCAGCACTCTTCTGGATAACATCCGTTCACCTTGACCATTTCTTAACACTATCCCGACGATTCATTGATTCAGCCAAATCATACTGCGCCAACATTGTGTGGCTGTTCGTGTCTCAGGAGACGCCAGCGTCTGTAAGGAGAGCAGTATGATAGCGATAAATAAAGTCCTGTATATGTCCGTCCCGCTTCTGATGGTCGTGGCATCCGCCGCGCAGGCGGATGATGACACCGCGTCTGATTCCTTAACCGTCGGGCTGGGAGGGCAATATGCCCCGCGTTACTCAGGCTCAGACAAGCAGGTGTGGCAGGTGGTTCCTGTGCTGCAGGGACGCAAAGGCGCTTTCTTTGTTGATGCACAAAAAGGGGTGGGATATGACCTGCAAAACGACAGCGGCTGGTATTTCGAACACACGCTGGGCTACGACCCCGGAAGGGCTGATAAAAATTCTGGCTGGCGCGAGGGGGCAAACAACCTGAAAGGGATGGGGGATATTGATGCCACCCTGAATACCGGCCTTGCCGTCGGCTGGCAGGCTGCGCCATGGCTGAGCATGGAAGGCAAAGCGACGCTGCCGTTAACCGACAGTCAGGGGGCAAGCTATCAGGCCTCCGTTACGCTGATCCCGGTACAAAATAACCAGGACACGATAGCCTTTCAGTCTGCGGCCCTGTTTGGCGACAGCCGTTACCTGAATACCTGGTATGGGGTCAGCGAGCAGCAGAGCCGCCGCACCGGCTATCGCCGCTATGCTGCGCCGGGTGGATTTTACGGCGTCGACACCAGCCTGACCTGGAGCCATCAGTTCGATGCTCACTGGGGAACTGTCCTCAGCGCGGACTATACCTGGCTTGGCGACCATGCCAATGATAGCCCGATTGTGATGCGGCGCAATGAGGGGTCTGCAACCGCCGCAATCACCTGGACATTCTAAATTCGCGGATCATGATGTGAGCGAGGGGGCGAGAGGATTACTTCTTCTTATCCATCATCGCCTTTAAATCGGCAAACGGGTTAAACGTGGCGACGCCCACGTCTTTTTGCGCGTCTTCCCCGGCCACCACGGTGGTGCCGTACTGATCTGCTTCGGTGTATTTCGAATGCTCGTGATCGTGGCAAAACAGGCACAACAGCTCCCAGTTGCTGCCATCTTCCGGGTTGTTGGTATGGTCGTGATCGATATGGTGAACCGTGAGTTCACGCAGATTGGAATAGACAAACTCGCGCGAGCAGCGTCCACACACCCATGGATAAATTTTTAATGCTTTTTCGCGATAGCCGCTTTCCAGCCGCGCGTAGTTTTTGGGGATCAAAGCCATTGCCGGTTTTACCTGCCATGAAAAGAGTGGGGAAGAGTATATCCCATAACGTTGCGTCGTGACGAACCCGTCAGTTATGTCAATTTATTTGAACCATTCCGTTAAATAAACGGCATTTATTCTTACCGGGTAATGCGTAAAGTGGACAGAACGCAACGCATTATCAGGACACAGGGTTATGAAAAAGATCGGATTTTTATCCTTTGGTCACTGGACGCCTTCACCGCAGTCCGGCACGCGCTCGGCGGCCGATACGCTGCTGCAGTCCATCGATTTAGCCGTGGCGGCTGAAGAGCTGGGGGCAGACGGCGCCTATTTCCGCGTGCACCACTTCGCCCGACAGCTTAGCTCGCCGTTCCCTCTGCTGGCCGCTATAGGGGCAAAAACAAAAACCATCGAAATTGGCACCGGCGTAATCGACATGCGCTATGAAAATCCGATGTACATGGCCGAAGATGCGGGCGCGGCGGATCTGATTTCCGGCGGTCGCCTGCAGCTGGGCATCAGCCGGGGCTCACCGGAGCAGGTTATTGATGGCTGGCGGCATTTCGGCTATGTCCCGCAGGAAGGGGAAAACGAGTCGGATATGGCGCGTCGTCATACCGAGGTGCTGCTTGAGGTGCTGCGTGGGGAAGGGTTTGCCAAACCGAACCCGCAGCCAATGTTCCCCAATCCACCGGGGCTGCTGCGTCTGGAGCCTTATTCAGAAGGGCTGCGCGAGCGTATCTGGTGGGGCGCGGGTTCTAATGCGACGGCGGTATGGGCGGCAAAACTGGGCATGAACCTGCAAAGCTCAACGCTGAAGGACGATGAAACCGGCGAGCCGTTCCATATTCAGCAGGCAAAACAGATCCGCGCGTACCGTCAGGCCTGGAAAGACGCAGGGCATACGCGCGAGCCGCGCGTGTCGGTTAGCCGGAGTATTTTTGCGCTGATGGACGACCGTGACCGGATGTATTTCGGTGCCAGCCGCAACGACAGCGATAGCGTGGGTTATCTTGATGAGAAAACGCGCGCCATCTTCGGGCGCAGCTATGCCGCGGAGCCGGACAAGCTGGTTGAACAGCTGAAAAAAGACGAGGCGATTGCCGAGGCGGATACGCTCTTACTGACCGTACCGAACCAGCTGGGGGTGGATTATAATGCGCACGTGATTGAGTCTATTCTCAAACATGTCGCACCGGCAATGGGCTGGCGCGAGTAGTTCCGCTATCAGCCTTGAGATCGTAATGGAAAACCTGGCCCTCTGGTATCGCCGGTTTGGCGAGCCAGAATCTGTTCTGCAACCTGAAAACGCGCCGCTGGGCGCGCTTGCGCCCGGACAGCTCCGCGTGCGGATGCTGTTTTCTCCGGTCAACGCGTCCGATCTTATCCCCATCACCGGTGCCTATCGCCACAGAACCCCGTTACCCGCCGTCGCGGGGTATGAAGGTGTCGGGGTTGTCACCGGGGCGCCCGCCTCGTTTAAGCATCTGGTGGGTAAGCGCGTCCTGCCGCTGCGCGGTCAGGGCACCTGGCAGCGCTATGTGGACTGCCCGGCAGAGTATGCGATACCCGTTCCGGACGCTGTCGACTCGCGCCTGGCCGCGCGGGCCTACATCAACCCGCTGGCGGCGCAGATGATGCTGACCCGCTACCCGCCGCGCGGAAAGCGGGTCTTGCTCACGGCTGCAGGATCCGATTGCGCCATCCTGCTGGGGCAGTGGGCGCGTCAGGCGGGGGCGGAAGCGGTGTTCGGCATTCACCGTTCCGCCGTGCATGCTGAACGGCTGGAGGCGATGGGGATCGCGCCTGTCGCGCAGCATGACGCGCACAGAATCGGCGCCGTCGCCGCACGCAGCGATATCGTCTACGATGCCACCGGCGGGCCGCTTGCGGAAGCGATCCTCAGCGTCATGCCCGAGCCGGGCATGTTTGTTTGCTACGGGCTGCTGTCCGGGCAAGCCTTCACACAGCGGCGGCCTGCGCCGCGCGTGGCGTGGTTCCATATCCGAAACGGTCTGGATGCGCTCAGCGTTGAGGCGTGGCGCGCGGAGTTCGATCGCATCTGGCTGAGGTTGCCCGACAGTGAGTACAGCGACGTTACGGTGTACCCGCTGGCGGAGTGGCGAAGGGCGCTCAGCGCTTATCGTGAAGGTGGAAGGACCCGCAAGCCCCTCCTGTCGATGGCAGAATGACGGCTATTTATGACTCATATCGCTCAGCAGCACGGCGATACTTTGCCCGCCCGCCGTCTGCTCCAGACCAATCTTGACGATGATGGTGAGCGGAACGGAGAGCAGCATCCCAACGGGCCCGAGCAGCCAGCCCCAGAATATCAGGGACAAAAAGACCACCAGCGTGGACAGCCCCAGGCCCCGGCCCATCATGCGCGGTTCCAGTATGTTACCGAACACCAGATTGATGACCAGGTATCCGGCCAGCAGGATCAGCGCGTCATAAAGCCCGCTGAAAACCAGCACCTGAAGAATAGGGGGGATCGCCGCCAGCACGGAGCCGATGTTGGGAATGTAGTTAAGCGCAAACGCCAGTAACCCCCAGACGAACGCAAAGCGGACGTCCAGCGCCAGAAGCATCACCCAGACGACAACGCCCGTCACCAGGCTAATGGCCGTTTTCAGCACCAGATAGCGGGAGACGCTGTCCAGCGCGCGTTGGATCGCCCCCATTCCTTCAACCGTACGGACCATGATCTGCTGCAGCTTTGCCGGCAGCTGGGGCACCTCCAGCAGCATGAACACCACCGTTAAGAACAGCAGGAAAATAGAGGTCATGGCGTTGGAAAGCTGCGTCAGCAGGCTGGTGACGATCGTCATCGCCGCATTGGGGTCGATATATTTCAGGAGTTCCTCAACCGAGACTTCGATCCCCGCGCGCTGCAGCCAGGGCTCCAGCTGCAGGAGGGGGATCGCCAGCGAAGAGCGATATTTCGGCAGCGTTCGCGCCAGTTCATTGAGCGAGGTGCCCAGATAAGCGACCAGCAGCACCATCGCCACAATAATGATGCTGATAAGCAGCGTGATGGCCAGCACGCGTGGGATGCGAAGCCGCGTCATGCGCTGCACCAGCGGGTTGAGGATCACCGCAATAAACAGAGCCAGAATAAAGGGCACAATAATGTCGGCGGCAAAGCGCACGCCTGTCAATATAATCACCAGCATGCCCAGCATGATGACAATTTTTAACCCGTTCAGGGTAATGATGGGTTTAGCCATGGTGACTCCGCAATTTTCGTTATTTTTATAATAAAGGTGAAAGGCGTTGCAATAAACTAACCAAAATCAAACGGGGTGGGTAAAGAATTGCAAAGACTTTGAGTAAAATCCTGGCTTATGGTACAAATTCGGTGTGTTTAACTACCGAGGACAATTTTCATCCGCAAAGACGAGAAGCAACAACGCGGATAATTGTAATTTTATGGACAATATGTTCAGGACGTACTCTTCAAACAATACTGCTGTATACTTCACCTCTTTCTGCCTGCTTTCTGGTGAGCAACACTGGCGCACCGCACTCTAGTCATTTCTTCTGCCTGAGCTGGCGCTAAGCGCTTAGCTGACTGATTTCAATTCGTATTTTTGGGTTTGCTGCACGCAGCGGGCCACGATGGATTATATTCTCAAGCAGGAGAAAAACATGTTTTACTGGATTTTATTAGCACTGGCTATTATTGCTGAAATTACCGGCACGCTGTCGATGAAGTGGGCAAGCGTCAGCGATGGCAATACTGGTTTTATTTTGATGCTGGTGATGATTTCGCTTTCTTATATTTTCCTCTCATTTGCGGTGAAAAAAATTGCGCTGGGCGTCGCGTATGCCCTGTGGGAAGGGATTGGTATTTTGTTGATTACGCTGTTCAGCGTTCTGATATTTGACGAAACATTAACAACAATGAAGGTCGCCGGATTAACGACGCTGGTCGCGGGTATTGTGCTGATTAAATCAGGTACCCGTAAGCCGTCTAAAGTGCAGAAGGAGCAGAACCATGCAACAGTTTGAGTGGGTTCATGCGGCCTGGCTGGGGTTCGCCATCGTGCTGGAAATTCTGGCGAACGTTCTGCTGAAATTCTCCGATGGTTTTCGCCGTAAGCTCTACGGCCTGATGTCGATTGCCGCGGTTCTGGGCGCGTTCAGCGCGCTGTCCCAGGCGGTAAAAGGGATTGACCTGTCGGTGGCCTATGCGCTGTGGGGCGGTTTTGGTATCGCCGCCACGCTGGCCGCAGGCTGGGTGCTCTTCGGTCAGCGTTTAAATAACAAGGGCTGGATGGGACTCATCTTGCTGCTTGCCGGTATGATTATGATAAAACTCGCCTGACGCTCATAAAGCCATCCTTTACAGGCAGCGAAATTCGCTGCCTGTATTACGCTTAGAAAAGCAAAACCCTGAAGAGGATGGCGGATGTATCGCACATTAAGCTGGCGCAATATTCCCACCGCGAGAACGTTGTTTGCCATGGTCTTTATGGCGGGCATCGGCTTAATCATCTCCGTCGTCGCACTCCTCTATCTTTCCCTGCATCTTATCAGCACCAAAACCAATGAAATTGATGAACACCGCGCGGCGCTTTCCGTACAGGGGGCCATTCAGACATCGGTCAACCGCGTCTCCTCGCTGGTGCTGGATAACGCCGTCTGGGACGATGCGGTGCGTGAGGCCTACCGTCCCACGCTCGATACCAACTGGTTGTATAACACTTGGGGCGCCGGCTTTAAAATCAACAACCTCTATGATGGCACCTTCGTGCTTGATGAGCATTTCAACGTCATCTGGGGATCGTTTCAAAGTCAGCCATTTCAGGAGACGAATCTCGATTTTTTCGGTAAGGGGCTGAAGGCGCTTATTGCTCAGCACGCGCGCGCCTTATCAGGCGATAAAAATATCTATGCCGGGATCAGCAAAACGCGAAGCGGCGTCGCCTTTGTGGGCATTGGGCTGATTCGCCCGATGGTCGGAAGATTACAGGTTACCGACGGAACGCGCCGCTATCTGGTAATCACCCGTCATCTGAACGCCAGAATTTTATCCGACCTGGGGTCGACCTTTCAGATCGATAACCTGCACTTTACGCCGGATAAAATTAACGAGCTGAGTATGCCGCTGCGCAGCTCGGCAGGGGAGCTGCTGGGCTATCTTAACTGGCAGGCACGGCTTCCGGGAGCGCAGGCCGCCCGGGCGGCATCCTCTGATATCACCCAGATTGTCGTGCTGGCATCGGCCCTGATCCTGCTCTTTATTCTGGTGAGCAGCGTGGGGCTGTACAAGCTTGCGCGCGGAGAAAGCCAGGCACGTCTGGTGGCCAGAACGGACTGGCTAAGCCATCTGCCGAACCGGCGAGCGCTCATCGAGGCGCTGGATCGGGTGAGCTTACGCGGAGATATCGACGTCAAAAGCGTGGTATTTATCGATCTGGATGGCTTTAAAGACGTGAATGACATCTACGGCCACAGCGTGGGTGACGATCTCATCGTGGCGATTGCGAAAACGCTGAGTGAACGCGTGCCGCCGGGGGGAATGCTGGCGCGTATGGGCGGGGATGAGTTTGCCATGACAATCGGCGGTGATAAGGCAGAGACACAGGCCACCGCTTTTGCCGTGTCGGTGCTGGATTCTCTCTCCGCCCCGATTCAGCTGGGGGAACGCACCATCCATATCGGGGCCAGTATCGGGATCGCCAGCGGAACCCTGATTGAATGCACCAGCTCCGAGCTGTTTCGTCGCGCCGATATTGCCATGTACCATGCCAAAATGAGCGGGAAAGGGCGTATCACCCACTACGACGCCGAGCTGAACAGCGCCCGTGAGCGCAAGCTGGCGATTGAAAATCAGATCCGTAACGGTCTGGAGCGCGATGAGTTTGAGGTCTGGTATCAGCCGATTATTGACGCCCGCAGCCAGAAAATGAGCAGCGTCGAAGCGTTAGTCCGCTGGCCGCGTCGCCCGGAAGGGCCGCTGGGCCCGGATACCTTCATCGCCATCGCGGAGACGAGCGGTCTGATTTACAAACTGGGCCAGTTTGTGTTGCAGCGCGCCTGTCAGGATCTCCAGCCATACGGTGACTTAACGCTTTCCGTTAATATTTCTCCCGCACAATTCCGCGATCCCGCCTTCGAAGATAAAGTGGCCAGCGTGCTGGAGACCACCCATTTCCCTGCCAACCGACTGCAGCTGGAGGTCACGGAGTCTTATGTGCTCGAAAACCCGGAGCGTGCCCGCATGGCGATAGCCAATCTTAAAGCGCTGGGCACCGCGGTGGCGCTGGATGACTTTGGCACCGGCTATTCCAGCATTGGCTATTTGCGGCGTTTTAACTTCGACACCATCAAGATTGATAAATCGCTGGCCGGGCTGGTGGACCACGATGAACAGGCGGCCGCGCTGGTGAGCGGCACGGTGCGGATCGCCAACGCGCTGGGGATGGCGGTGGTCGCCGAAGGGGTCGAAACCGAAAGACAAATGAAACTGCTGCGGCTGGCTGGCTGCGATCAACTGCAGGGTTTCTGGTTCAGCCAGCCGATGCCGATTGAGTCAATCAGGGCATTACATCAGGTCAGACGATGCTGATTTACTGCTGCGCCAGCGCTTCCAGCTTGTCGCGAAAACCGGTCACGGACAAGGCCCGGTTATCGGCCCGCCAGCGATCTTTCGCCGCCGGTGCAGAGCTCTGCACGCCAATCAACTGCCAGCCGTTATCTGTTTTCAGCATCAGCGGTGAACCACTGTCACCCGGCAACGTATCACACTGGTGTGAGAGTACGCTGGTTTGCGCCCAGCCCGTCACAATACAGTCGGTGTGGGTGTAAAGGGTATCCAGATGGTCGACAGGATAGCCGGACTGCGTCACCTTCCGGTCGGCGGCTTTCAGCGCGGCGGTGAGTGCGTCTTTATCGCCGTCAAATAACGGCAGCGGCGTAATGCCGGAAGGGGGGTAGCGTAAAACGATCAGGCCAAAGTCCCATGAGGCGGCCGCCGGTGGCACGATCCAGCCGTCACCATCCGGTTTCAGCCGTTTGCCGAGAGACGGATCGACCCGGCCTTCAATGCCGTGGATTTCATAGCGCCAGGTCCCTTTTTGCGACACAAACCGCAAGGCCACCGCTTTATCCGGCTTGCCGTTTGGCGGCGTTAACAGACAGTGGCCTGCCGTCAGGGCAAGCTGAGGGGTGATCAGCGTCGCAGTACATAAGTTACCGCTGGCGGTTTCCAGTTGACCTATAGCATCCCAGGGCGCCTGGGTGGGATCGGCGACGCGCGTACGGTCGTCATGATTGAAAAAAAGCGTCTTTAGCTCTTTCGCGCTAATGGTGTCATCACCGCCATCATCCGCATGTGAGAATCCAGAAAAAAGACCAAACGTTCCCAGTAACAACACAACAGATTTACGCATATCTCACTCTGGTGGGGGTAATTATGATTATTAAAAGTGAACCCTATGAAAATACTATAGACGGGACAGCGCTAAAGTGGGAGTAAAATCAGCGTGCTACATTCAGGAAAGATAAAAATGGCTGGCGATGAGCGCGCATAAAATAAGCAGGATCAGAATCAGCTCAAACCGATAGCGCCGCAGCATACGCCCTCCGGATAAAAAAAAACGGCGCGGAACCTGTTCCGGTTCAGCGCCGGTTTACCAACGTGCCCCGAAGGGCACGGTTTAGCTTGTACTCTTACGCAGCTGGCTGTGCAGCTGGTTTAGCAGCTTCGTGTTTTACTGCTTTTTTGTGATGTTTTTTAGCAGCCTGGGCTTTCTGCTCTACAGCCGGTTTGGTCGCTTTTTTGTGGTGCTTTTTAGCAGCCTGGGCTTTCTGCTCTGCAGCTGGTTTGGTCGCTTTTTTGTGGTGCTTTTTAGCGGCCTGGGCTTTTTGCTCTGCAGCCGGTTTAGCGGCTTTATGATGTTTCTTGTGATGGACAGTTTTTGCTGGCGCCGCGGTGGTCGTTGCAGCAGGTGCCGCAGCAGCCGGTGCAGCAGTGGTTTCAGCAGCGAACGCAGCAGAAGACAGACCCATAGCAGCGGCAACAACCAGAGCTAATACTTTTTTCATGTTCATACCCTCGAATTTGGTTTTTCATTTAACCCCACTGCGGGGCCGTTGAAATAACTATATCCCTGTAAATTCGGGGTTTCCGTGAGTGATTGGTATCGGCGTGTAACGGAATGTACAGAGGGGAGAAAAGTGTACGAACAGACCAAACGCCGCTGCTCGTACAGGTCTCTGTTATCTTTTCAGTGTGGCCAGAATAGCCGCCGGAGACTGACTGCCTATAATCGACCGTGATTCAGGCTCAATAACCACCATTACCGGGGTGACGCTAATGCCCAAACGTTCTGCCAGTGCAGATTGCCGCGCGATCAGATCGGAGCACGCTGTCGTGGTGTCGTTATTCGGTAAAAATCCCGCCATCGCTTGTTGCAGGCTTTTGACCTTATCGGCTGAACACCAGACGCGCCCCATATCTTCAATTACCGAGTCGCGAATGGCGCTGGGCGCAACGGTCAGAAACGACATCGTCAAACCGGCATCCGTATATTGCTTAACGTTTTTCACTACATTGCTGCAGTAAATGCACTGATTATCAATAAACACCAGCAGCTTATATTTTTCAGCGGGAGCCTGAAACGTGATGGGCTGGAGGTCTGCAAGAGAGCGGGTAATATCGTTGAACGCGTCTTGCGGGGTATTATCCGTGGCTGCGAAAGTACTTAAACTGGTCGCACACAGAATCGCTAACACCGTTTTCATTATGCCTTTCATCATTGATCCCTTTATTTTTTTAATTCTGGCCTGATAGCAGTCTAATTGTGTCGGAAGGACACGCATTCATACACCCGGCGCAATCATGGCAATATGTGCTAAATCATATTCTTATTGAAAAGGGTGAGAAGAGTGCCGGAGCAGGCTCCGGCAGAGGGATTAAAGATAACGGGAGGCCAGATGCTCGCGGAAGTAACGGATATTCAGATCTTCACCCGTCGCCTGGGTGATTAACTGCGACGTGCTGAAGCGACTGCCGTGCTGCCAGATGTTCTGACGCAGCCACTCAAAGAGTGCGGAAAAATCGCCCTCAGCGATGGAGGCCTGCAGACCCGGAAGCGCCGTTTTCGCGGCGTGGAACAGCTGTGCGGCATACATGGCCCCCAGCGTATAGGATGGGAAGTAGCCAAAACCGCCGTCGGTCCAGTGGATATCCTGCATACAGCCGTTGCGGTAGTTGTCTTTGGTGGATAACCCGAGCCAGGCCTGCATTTTCTCGTCCCACAGGACAGGGATATCGTCCACTTCGATCTCGCCGTTGATCAGCGCGCGCTCAATCTCATAGCGCAGCACCACGTGTGCCGGGTAGCTCACTTCGTCCGCATCGACGCGGATATAGCCCGGCTTCACGCGCTGGTTCCAGGCAATAAAATTCTCTTCGCTGAACGCCGCCTGGCTGCCAAAGCGGGCGTGCACCGCAGGGAGAAGATGCTTGAGGAAGGCTTCACTGCGTCCCAGCTGCATCTCAAAGAACAGGCTCTGGGATTCGTGGATCGCGGTTGAGCGGGCCAGGGCAATCGGCTGTCCTGCCCATGCGCGCGGCAGGTTTTGTTCGTAGCGCGCGTGTCCGGTTTCGTGGATCACGCCAAACAGCGCGCTGAGCAGTTCATCCTCGTCGTAGCGCGTGGTGATGCGCACGTCTTCCGGCACGCCGCCGCAGAACGGGTGCGCACTCACGTCGAGGCGACCGCCGTTAAAATCGAAGCCGAGCATTTTCATGGCTTCCAGGCCCAGTTCGCGCTGTGTTGCGGTCGGGAATGGGCCCTGAGGAGGAACAAACGAACGTTGCGCCTGCTTTTCCACGACGTTTGCCAGCAGGCCCGGCAGCCAGGATTTCATATCGCCGAACAGAACGTCCAGACGGGCGCTGGTCATGTCGGGCTCAAAAATATCCAGCAGCGCGTCGTACGGCGTACAGCCTTTGGCTTCCGCCCGCAGGCGCGCCTCTTCACGGCTGAGTTTGACCACCTCTTTCAGGTTCGCGGAAAAGCCCTGCCAGTCGTTGGCGGGACGCTGCGTGCGCCAGGCGTGCTCGCACCTGCTGCCCGCCAGGGATTTGGCTTCCACCAGCGATTCCGGCAGCAGGGTTGCCTGCTGGTAGTGGCGCGTCATTTCGCGCAGGTTGGCCTGTTCGACGTCATTCAGATCTTCACCTGCCGCCGCCGCTAACAGGTCGCCGACTTTTTTATCGGTCAGGATCTGATGCTGCAGGACGCTCATCTCCGCCAGCGCCTCGCCGCGCGCGGCGCTGCCGCCGGGCGGCATCATGGTGAACATGTCCCAGCTGGCGATGGAGGTAAGGTGCGAGAAGCGGGAGAGACGCTGGAAGGTTTTAGTAAGCGATAGATAGGAATAATTATTTTTCATTCTACGTTCTCGTTGTGTTTGAGGCTCTTAACGAGCATACAGAGGTTCAGATCTGATTAAAACAGATGTTTCTTACTCAAATGTTGTTGATGCTTCTTAATGTTTTAAATTGGTAATGTGAATAATCATGATTATTTGCATTGACCGTATGAATTATTTGAAAGTTGAAGATAGCTCTTAGAGTCAAATATGGAAATGCGCATAAGAATATTCTTATGCCGACGCGATTTTCATAGCGTCAAAGTCAACTAATAGGCAATTTTTATAATGGTTAAATTTATTTTATGCTCGATTTCAGTGGCTTTACTAGCTGGCTGCGCGATGCAACCCGTTCCTTCTCAGTATAGAAATGCTACAGTTACGCTTGTTGGGCACAGTAAGGCAGAAGCAATGACTGATTTAGGGATACCAACACGAACAATGCCCGTCAATGGGAGCCAGACAATGTATCAGTGGGACAGCAATCAAGGTACAACATCTGCTGGTTTGTTTAGCACTGATACCAATGCTGTGGTGGTCGGTAGTTCCACTTATCAGGGATATGGTAACGGTTTCTCCGGAGGGGCGGTTGGAACATCTAACACCACTGGTAATTATGATAGTGCTACAGCTACTCATATCTGTGCATTGTCATTACTAATTGATAATAAAACTGATAAAGTACTTTCAGGTACATTCAATGGAACTGTTGATGATGCTTGCATGAGCCATTTCAGCAATGTTATTACATTAGATCCTAATGCGGTTAATGCGAATAAAGCAGCGATAATGCATAACCAACATGTGAAAGAGGCTAAAGCAGTAGTTGGTGTTTTGGCTATTGTTGGCGCAGGTGTTGCCGCTTACAATAATCGCTGATTTAATCCACATAAAACGAAAGGCCGTTTATTTCGGCCTTTCGTTTTATGCAATATCGGCTTTTCAATACAATGTTAATGCAGACGTTTATGCAGGCTTCCCCCCACCAGCAACGCCGCGCACAGCATCAACGCAATAAACCCGCCCACGCCGTTCCAGCCGTAGCTATGCCAGAACACGCCGCCGAGCGTCCCGGCGATGCTGGACCCCAGGTAATAGCTAAACAGATAAAGAGACGATGCCTGGCCCTTGGCGCGACGCGCGTGCGGGCCAATCCAGCTGCTGGCGACCGAGTGGGCGGCGAAAAAACCCGCGGAGAAGAGCAGCATGCCGGCAAAAATCAGCCACAGGGAGGAGAAGAGGGTCAGCAGCAGGCCGACCAGCATCACCGTCGTGAAGAACAGCATGACCGGGCCGCGGCCATAGCGGGCGGTCATTGCTCCGGCCTTCGGTGAACTCCACGTTCCGGTCAAATACGCAACCGAGAGTAAACCGACAAGAGCCTGGCTCAGATGCCACGGCGAGAGCATCAGGCGATAGCCAATATAGTTAAACAGCGTGACGAACGAGCCCATCAGCAGGAAGCCGGTCAGGAACAGGCGCGGCAGCCCCTTGTCGCGCCAGTGCAGGCGGAAGTTGATAAACAGCGTTTTCGGGCGCAGCGATGTCGGGCGGAAATGACGCGATTCCGGCAGAATTTTCCAGAACATCAGGGCAGAAGCCAGTGCGAAACAGCCGATGACCGCCAGCGCAATACGCCAGCTAAAGAAGTCCGTGAATACCCCGCTCAGCAGACGTCCGCTCATCCCGCCAATCGAGTTCCCGCTGATGTATAGCCCCATAGAGAAGGCAACAAAGCTCGGGTGGATCTCCTCGCTGAGGTAGGTCATCCCGACCGCCGCCACGCCGCTGAGCGAGAGCCCAATCAGCGCGCGCATCACCAGGATGCCGTGCCAGCTGGTCATCATGGTCGAGAGTAGCGTACAGACCGAGGCCAGCATCAGCGCGGTTACCATCACCTGTTTACGGCCGATGGCGTCGGACAGCGGCCCGGTAAAGAGCAGGCCAACCGCCAGCATGCCGGTTGAAATAGAGAGGGATACGCTGCTGCTGGCGGGTGAAACGCCAAACTCATGGGAGAGCACGGGCAGGATCGGCTGAACGCAATAGAGCAGGGCGAAGGTCGCCAGACCGGCGGAGAAGAGCGCCAGCGTGACGCGCATAAATTGGGGGGTACCACGTTTAATGAACTGAACCGGCTGCGATGTTGCAGGTAAATCATCGATATCGCTCGCCGGATCGATATCAATGGCAGTTGTACGACTCACACAGTTTCCTTGCTTAAACATCCCCGTGATTTCTGGTGACGGGTATGACCACCTGATAAGGGTAGGAAAATGTAAATATTCTGTCTAATATATTAATAATCTCAAATGATACTTTAGAAATATGAATATCGAGCTGCGTCATCTCCGCTATTTTGTCGCCGTCGCCGAAGAGCTGCATTTTGGCCGCGCGGCGGCGCGGCTGAACATCTCTCAGCCGCCCTTAAGCCAGCAGATTCAGATCCTGGAGCAGCAGGTCGGGGCGCGCCTTCTGGCCCGCACCAACCGCAGCGTGAGCCTGACGGCGGCGGGTAAGCAGTTTCTCATCGACAGCCGACAAATTCTGAGCATGGTCGAGGACGCCGCCGCCCGGGCAGAACGGCTCTATCTCGGGGAGGCCGGAGAGTTGCGCATCGGGTTTACCTCGTCGGCACCGTTTATCAGCGCCGTCTCGGAAACCCTGTCGTCATTCCGTCGCCATTTCCCGGATGTTCATATCCAGACGCGCGAAATCAACACCCGCGAGCAGATCGCGCCGCTCAATGAAGGTTCGCTGGATCTGGGGCTGATGCGTAATACCCAGCTGCCGGACTCGCTGGCGTGGGAGGTGATCCTGCGCGAGCCGCTGATGGCCATGATCCCGCACGATCACCCGCTGGCGTCGCGTCCGGCGGTTTCGCTGGCAGAGCTGGCAAACGAGCCGTTTGTCTTTTTTGACCCGCAGGTCGGAACGGGTCTGTATGACGATATCCTGGGGCTGATGCGCCGCTACGATCTTGCCCCGGTCATCACCCAGGAAGTCGGGGAAGCGATGACCATTATCGGCCTGGTCGCCGCAGGACTGGGGGTGTCTATTCTTCCGGCCTCCTTTAAACGGGTACAACTGCGCGAAATGCGTTGGGTGACCATCGCCGAAGAGGATGCCGTTTCAGAGATGTGGCTGGTCTGGGCAAAACATCGCGAACAGAGCCATGCCGCGCAGCGCTTCAAACAGCAGTTGATGAACGCCTCCGCCGGGCGGCATTTTCAGGGAAAAGTGGGCAAAAATGTGCAGTAAATCACATGGCTAAGTAAATATTTGACGGCAGCCCTGCAAGTGCTTCACCATAGCCAACAGTTTATTTCGAAGCTCGAAAATAAGGGAGTACGAGGTGGTCGCTGATAGTCAGCCAGGGCATATTGATCAGATTAAGCAGACCAACGCTGGCGCGGTGTATCGCCTGATTGATCAGCTTGGTCCGGTTTCGCGTATCGATCTCTCGCGCCTGGCACAGCTGGCACCCGCCAGTATTACCAAGATTGTCCGCGAGATGCTGGAAGCGCACCTGGTTCAGGAGACGGAAATTCAGGAGCCGGGCAGCCGTGGCCGTCCGGCAGTCGGGCTGGTGGTGGAGACGGAAGCCTGGCACTACCTGTCGCTGCGCATCAGCCGGGGGGAGATCTTCCTTGCGCTGCGCGATCTCAGCAGCAAGCTGGTGGTGGAAGACCGTCTTGATCTGCCGCTCAACGCTGAGGAACCGCTCCTCGACGCGATTGTTTCGCATATCGATCGCTTCTTTATTCGTCACCAGCAGAAGCTTGAACGCTTAACGGCGATTGCCATCACCATGCCGGGGATTATTGATACCGAAAATGGCATTGTTCACCGCATGCCGTTTTACGACGATGTTAAAGAGATGCCGCTGGGCGAAGTGCTGAAAAACCATACCGGCGTGCCGGTCTATATTCAGCATGACATCAGCGCCTGGACCATGGCGGAGGCGCTGTTCGGCGCGTCACGCGGGGCGAGGGATGTGATTCAGGTAGTTATCGATCATAACGTCGGGGCAGGCGTCATTACCGACGGACGTCTTCTCCACGCCGGAAGCAGCAGTCTGGTGGAAATTGGCCATACCCAGGTCGACCCATACGGTAAGCGCTGCTACTGCGGGAACCACGGCTGTCTGGAGACCATTGCCAGCGTGGAAAGCGTGCTGGAGCTGGCGCAGGTCAGGCTCAGTCAGTCCATGAGCTCCTCGCTGCACGGACAACCCCTCACGGTGGATTCTCTCTGCGTCGCGGCGCGTCAGGGCGATCTGCTGGCGAAGGACATCATTACCGGGGTGGGGAATAACGTTGGCCGCATTCTGGCGATTATGGTGAACCTCTTCAACCCGCAAAAAATCCTTATTGGCTCACCGCTGAGCCAGGCGGCGGAGATCCTCTTCCCGGCGATTACGGCCTGCATTCAGCAGCAGTCGCTTCCCGCCTACAGCCGGAACATTGCGGTAGAAAGTACCCAGTTTTCCAATCAGGGCACGATGGCCGGCGCGGCGCTGGTCAAAGATGCCATGTATAACGGCTCGCTGTTGATCCGCCTGTTACAGGGTTAACTCTTTTTTGCAGATGTAAGAAAAATTGCGCTATCTCAAGCCGGGTAGCGCACGCATCCCGTAGACTTCCTCCACTGAATTATTTACCTGGTTTATATTTTCGAAGCATACCCAAGAGGTGGAGTGAGTCATGCTTAAGCGTTTCTTTGTTACTGGTACAGATACCTCTGTCGGCAAGACCGTTGTATCCCGCGCATTGCTGCAGGCGCTGGCAGCAAGCGGTAAACGCGTGGCAGGGTACAAACCGGTCGCAAAAGGGAGTAAAGAGACGCCAGAGGGATTGCGTAATAAAGACGCCCTGGTACTGCAAAGCGTCTCGTCACTGGAACTGCCTTATCACGCGATCAATCCTATTGCGTTAAGCGAAGAGGAGAGCAGCGTGGCGCACAGCGGCCTGATTAATTACCCTCTGCTGTCCAACGGTCTGGCGAGCCTGTGCGAGAAGGTCGATCATGTGGTGGTGGAAGGCACGGGCGGCTGGCGCAGCCTGATGAACGATCTGCGCCCGCTGTCGGAATGGGTGGTGCAGGAACAGCTTCCGGTGGTGATGGTGGTGGGGATCCAGGAAGGGTGCATCAACCATGCGCTGCTGACGGCGCAGGCGATTGCCAATGACGGCCTGCCGCTGGTTGGCTGGGTGGCCAACCGCATCAACCCTGGTCTGGCGCACTATGCGGAGATCATCGACGTGCTGAGCACCAAACTACCCGGACCGCTGGTGGGTGAACTGCCTTATCTGCCTCGCGCCGAGCAGCGCGAGCTAGCGCAGTACATCGATCTCTCTGCCCTCAGTGGCGTGTTGACCGTAGATCGAGTCGTGGCGTAACGTCCGCGACAGCACGGACGCCAGCACGCAGGCGACCAGCAAACCGGGCAGTAAAAAATATTGCCCGGTCATTTCACAGACCATCAGCGCCGACATAATGGGCGCATGCGTGGTCGCGGCGAGTAGCGTCGCCATCCCCGCCAGCCCAAGCAGAATCGCCGTCTCAGCGCCCGGCAGCCACAGCGCGAAAAGCTGTGCAAACAGCATCCCTGTCGCCATGCCGACAAACAGCGTGGGCGTGAACACCCCGCCCGGCGCGCCCGATCCGCTGCTCGCCAGCACCGCCAGCAGTTTACAGATAAAGACGCCTGCAACGATCGACAGCAGCGGTGGGGCGAGCAGAAAAGCCTGCACCACGCTATAGCCGTTCCCCCACACCTTCGGCGTCAGAAGAGACAGCAGCCCGACGATCGCACCGCCGAGCGCCAGCTGCCACGGCGGCGAAAGCTTAAGGCGCAGGAACAGCCCGTGGCTGAACGCCATCAGCCACATCAGCAGCGGTCCGCAAAGACCCGCCAGCAGCCCCATGGCGACCAGCAGGGCATAATCAGTTGCGGTGAGTGTGCCGCTCAAATGGACCGCGTAGAGCGTGCCGGTTCCCGGCGCCAGGAGCTGCGTGGTGAGAAGCGCCACTACCGCCGCGATAACCACGGGCCCGAGCGAGGCCAGCATCAGGGTGCCAAACAGAATCTCCGCAATGAACAGGCTTCCGGCTAACGGAGCATGGTAGGCGCTGGCCATCCCGGCCGCGGCGCCGCAGGCGATCCATAACTTCCATTCAGATTTGGGCGTAAAGCGCCGGGCAAAAAAGGAGGCGGCGAGGGCGGCAAGCAGGATCATCGCCCCTTCACGCCCGATGGCGCTTCCGCTGGCCACGACCAGCAGCGAGGCAAGGGATTTCACCAGGCTGGCGCCGTAATCAAACTGACCGTCGCCGGTCTCCAGCGCTTCCATATAATCGGTGGGGGCATGAGGCCGCTGGGCGGTCAGCCGTTGCCATCCCCATAGTAACAGTCCCGCAGCCAGCCCGCCCAGCGCGGGCGTCAGCGCGCGCCGCCAGGGTGAGAGCGACGCGGCGGCATTCACCAGGCTGCCGCTGTCGTTGCTGAGAAGCAACCACTCCAGCAGATACATGCTGTGGCGGAACACCGCAACGGCCAGCGCGGCCAGCACGCCGGTGACGGTAGCAATCAGCAGTCGACGAAACATCGCGCGGATGTCGGGGTACGTATGAAGACGTTGCATGGGTCGCGAGTAAACGGGAAAGATACAATATTGTGGCGGGAAATCGCGGGGTTAGCAAAAGGTATGCGTGCGGAAAAGCCGGGCGATGCCCGGCCGGAAAGATTAGCTCTCGCTATGTATATTCAACGCCCGACGCGTACGACCTGAACTGAGATACTCGGCTATATAGTCCTGAGAAATCTCGCCGTTGTAGCGCCCGTCCTCATCCACGATCGGCATCCAGCTGGTGTTGCTCTCATACAGGCGTGACAGCACCACGCGCAGGTTGTCTTCGGCTTTGCCGGTCATGCGGAACGGATGCAGGATGTCGGCGCAGGTGCCGCTGGCGTTACGCGCTTCGCGACGCTTCACAAAGCCCAGCGGTTTACCGTGCTCGTCCACTACGGTGATGGCGCGGATATCGTTATCATCCATGGTGGCAAAGGCCTCTGGAAGCGGGGTAGAGCCACGTACCGTGATAGTGGGCTGCTGGTCGGTGACGTCTCCGGCGGAGACCAGCAGCAGGCGCTTCAGCGTGCGGTCCTGACCGACAAACGAGCCGACAAACTCGTTCGCCGGTTTCGCCAACAGCTCATCAGGGCTGGCGCACTGGACGATTTTCCCCTGACGGAACACCGCAATACGGTCGCCAAGCTTCAGGGCTTCATCGATGTCGTGGCTGACCAGCATAACGGTTTTTTTCAGCTTGCGCTGCATCTCGAGGAACTGGTTCTGGATCACCTCGCGGTTGATCGGGTCCACCGCGCCGAAGGGCTCATCCATCAGCAGCACCGGAGGATCCGCCGCCAGGGCGCGGATCACGCCGATGCGCTGCTGCTGGCCGCCGGACATCTCGCGCGGGTAGCGATTCAGGAACTTATGCGGATCCAGCGCCACCATATCCATTAGCTCTTCGGCGCGGGTTTTACAGCGTGCTTTATCCCAGCCCAGCATGCGCGGTACGACGGTGATGTTCTCTTCGATGGTCATGTTCGGGAACAGGCCAATCTGCTGGATCACGTAGCCAATGTTGCGGCGCAGGGTGACGGTGTCCATCCCGCTGGTGTCTTCGCCGTTGATCAGGATCGTCCCGCTGCTCGGCGTAATGAGGCGGTTAATCATCTTCAGGGTGGTGGTCTTCCCGCAGCCGGACGGGCCGAGCAGGACGCACATTTCCCCTTCGGGCACGTTCAGGTTGACGTTGTCGACGGCCTTGAAGGTCTGGCCGTGCTTCTGTGAAAAGTGTTTGGTGAGGTTTTCCAGTTTTATCATTATCGAATCCCCTTTGGAGTCAGAACCACCTGCAGACGGTGCAGCAACCAGTCGAGCACAATCGCTAAAAGACAAATCATCAGCGCGCCCGCAATCAACATGCGGATATCGCTTCCGCCGATGCCGTTAAGCAGCAGCAGGCCCAGACCGCCCGCGCCGATCACCGCGGCAATCGCCATCACGCCGATGTTCATCACCACGGCGGTGCGGATCCCGCCGAAAATCACCGGCAGCGCCATCGGAATTTCGACCCAGCGCAGGCGCTGCCAGAAGGTCATGCCGATGCCGCGCCCGGCTTCGCGCAGGCCCGGAGGCAGGCTGTCGAGCGCGGTGTGGGTGTTGCGCACAATCGGCAGCAGCGAGTAGAGAAACACCGCCGTGATCGCGGGCAGGGCGCCAATCCCCTGACCGATCAGCGAAAACAGCGGGATCATCAGGCCAAACAGCGCAATGGACGGAATGGTCAGCACGATGGTGGCAATCCCCAGCACCGGCGTCGCCAGCCACTTGTGGCGAACAATCAGAATGCCGAGCGGGACGCCGATGAGAATGGCTAAACCTACGGCCAGCGCCACCAGCCACAGATGCTGCAGCGTCAGGGTTAACAGGTAGTCCCAGTTGTCCAGAATGTAGTGAATCGTCTCCATAGCGCCTCCTACAGCAGCTGTTTGCTACGCAGGAAATCACGGGCGACCTGCTGCGGTGACTGATGGTCGATATCCACCTTCTTGTTCAGTTCGGTGATAACGTCGTTGTTGAGCTGGGCCGAGAGGGTGTTCAGCGCCTCTTCCAGGCCGGGGTTGGCCTCCAGCGTGTCCTTACGGACTACCGGGGTGACAGCATAGCTCGGGAAGAAGCCTTTATCATCCTCCAGCACCTTGAGGTCGAAGCCCTTCACGCGCCCGTCGGTGGTATAAATCAGCCCGGCGTCGACGAAACCGTCGCGCACCGCGTTATAGACCAGACCGGGGTCCATCTGACGGATCTGCGGGCGGTCCAGGTCCATCTTATAGGCGGCCTGAAGCGGCTTCATGCCGTCGCTGCGCCCGGCAAATTCCAGGTCTAAGCCCAGCAGACAGTTTTTGTCCGGGGTGGTTTTTCGGATCTGCTCAATCTTCGCCACCATGTCCGACATGGTGTTGATATGCTCTGCCTCGGCGCGCTTGCGCTGCATGGCGAACGCATAGGTGTTGTTCATGTCGGCGGGCTTGAGCCAGACCAGACCGTGCTTCGCGTCCAGACGTTTCACCGTCTCGTAAGACTCCTCTGGCGACATGCGCTTGTTGATGTGGTTAAAGATGATTAATGACGTGCCGGTGTACTCCCAGGTCATGTCAATCTGCTTGTTGATCATCGCGTTGCGGGAGATCACCGTGGCGATATTGGTTTGCGGCTGCACCTGAAAGCCTTTCTTTTGCAGGTACTGCACGGTCATCGCCGAGAGAATGTGCTGCTCGGTAAAGCTCTTGGTCGCCAGAATCAGCGGGGCCGCAATGGTCTGGCCGGTGAACAGCGCCGCGGCACACAGCGCCGCCAGGCTGGATATCAGTCTCATAAAAGCTCCTTGTTATTGTTATCGAGCGAGATGGGGACTCATCACGCGACCCAGCGCCGCCAGCAGGGTATCGAGGATCAGGGCGAACAGGGCGGTGGCCGCCGCGCCGAGGATCAGGGTCGGGAAATCGTTCAGGTAAATGCCCGGGAAAATCAGCTCGCCGTAGCTGCTGGCACCGATCAGGAACGCCAGCGGTGCGGTACCGACGTTAATGGCGGTGGCGATGCGGATCCCCGAGAGCATGACCGGCCAGGCGGCAGGCAGCTCAACCTGGCGCAGACGCTGCCATTTGGTCATCCCGATGCCGTTTGCCGCTTCCAGCAGCGACGGCGGGACCGAGCACAGCCCGGCATAGGTGTTGCGCACGATCGGCAGCAGCGAGGCGAGGAACAGGGCGATGATGGCCGGCGTATCGCCAATACCAATCACCACCATCGCCAGCGCCAGCACGGCCAGCGGCGGCAGCGTGTTGCCGACGTTGAAGATTTGCATCACATATTCGGCGATACCCCGCGCGGCCGGGCGGCTCAGCAGAATACCGGCCGGAATACCCACCAGCAGGGCAAAGAACATTGATGAGAAAACCAGAATCATATGCTGTTGCCCGAGATAGATCAGGTCAACCTGACGCGCTCTGAGGGTCTCCAGCCCGATCCCCCAGACGAGGAGGGCGAGAACCACGATAATGGCGCCGACAAACAGCAGCGAACGTTTGAGTAATGGGTGCATTGCGGTGTGTCTCCCTGTGCGCATGCGTTATAGCAACCACCGGTTGCCTGTTGTTATGCCATGTTTCGGCAGGGGTAATTGACCTATAGCAAGCGTTTGGGAAGGGTTCCAGCGAAGGGGGAAAATCAGTAACCCTATGAAACTAGTGGCAACCTGAGGTCAGGCCTTATGGCATAAGGCCTGATTGTGGGGCGGGCAGAATAGTCCTAAAGCGAATCTTTAGATGTGACAGTGTCACATCTAAAGGGCTTTTATGCCGATTACAGGTCATTACCTTCATAGAGGGGCGCGAACCCGTCGAACCCGCGACGAGACGGTGATAATTGAGACGGTGGCGACAACCGCGAGCATCACGCCCAGCGCCAGCATAGCGTTGAAGCCAATCCATCTGAACAGCAGCAGCCCCGCAATACCGCCCGTAATGAACGAAAACAGGGTGGTTAAGTGGGTTTTTAGCTGGCTTTTTTGCGCCGCCGTATCTTTGGAGTAATCCCTGCGCAGCATCGCCACCATGACGGAGGCCAGGGAAATCCCCGCGTCCGTTAGCGTGCCGGTAATGTGCGTCGATCTTACCCGTCCGCCGGAAAGCTGCGTGGAGGTGGAATTATGAATGCCCATCAGAAAGCAGAGAAAAAGAATAATCTCGCGATTGCTGGTGAGCGCATGGAAATACATTTCGTAGAAGGAAACGCCGGTCAGTAATATCCCCTCGACAAAAAGGATCTGGCAAAAAACCAGCCTGACGTTATGGATAATTCCCCATATGACGATCGTGCGCGCAATAATGGCGCCAGCCACAAAAGAGAGAATTATCGAGCCGAAGAAAATCATATCGCTCAGATCGGTAGAAGAAACTTCGCTGGATAACTGTGAGGTGTTGCCGGTCATTTGTGAGGGGAAAAAACCAAATGCCCCGAGGGCGATGGCGTTCAGCAAACCTGCTGAGGTCGCCAGCCAGAGAGCAAGCTGGCGATCCTCCTGGTGCGTTCGTTCTTTCTTGAGTTTAATCAGCAAGAATACCTCCGGGTTGAGCTTTGCCTGACTATTCAGGCTAGCAAAGCGGTGCAACGGGCTGTCCAGGATATGGCTTAATTATTATTCCCTCTGACGACAATCAGGGTTTCGTAATTAAATAAAACAGCCTCGTTGCGGTATTCATTCAGGCATTAAGTTTTATATCATGCCGTTATTGCCGTGACGCAAAAATGCCGGACGCTGGTTGAGTCGCTCGAACCAGGCCTCAATGGCGGGGACGTCTGGCTTATCAAACGGCGTCATTTTCCAGCGATTCACCGACAGCCCAAGCACCACGTCCGCGAGGGTAAACGTTTCGCCCGCCGCAAAGGACCCGGTGCGCTGCAGCTGGTTTTCCAGAATGGTGACGCAGTGGTTCCACTCTTTGATTCCCGCCGCAATGCGCTCAGGGTCGTTAAAGTCCGGGTTTTTACGCCCCAGCGCCGGGAAGACATAGCGCCAGGCGTTGTTAAATTCAGTGGCCTGCCAGTCCATCCAGCGCTCAACGTTGGCGCAGGCCTGCGGTTCTGCGGGCAGCAGATCGTGACGTTCGGTCTTGCGCGCCAGATAACGGCAGATGGAATTGGACTCCCACAGCACGAAATCACCGTCAATCAGCACCGGCACCATGGCGTTGGGGTTCAGGGCGCGAAAGGCATTCGTTTCCGTCGAGGCAAAACCGCTGCCGTAATCTTCCTGCTGATAGGCTATGCCCGCTTCTTCGCAGGTCCAGAGCACTTTACGAACGTTGATGGAGGTGGTTTTGCCGAGGATGGTGATCATTGCGCAGGTGTCCTTTAGAGGATGTTATTGTTTAAAAACAATACACCAGTTGCACGGGTGAGGTTGGGGCAAAATTTGGTGGGTCGTGCTCTGACTGGCCCCGGTGAACGTTTCTGGAAGGCGCCTCGCAAACCGCAAAGTAACCTTATGAAATTCAGCGTTATGTCTTTTCCTCTACGGGGCGCGGTCGTAAAGTGCCTGCGTTGCGGCACATCCGCAATCGGGCGTAGGAACCCGCATCTACAGAGCGATATTTATATGTCGCGACAGCGCCGATCTCGTTAAAATTGTGGTGGCGCTGACGGAGCAGCCGCAAGGCTGGCCGTTTTCTCTGTGGGCGGTATTCCTACCTCTGTCAGCGCTACCCCCTCGAGCGTAGGAACTCATCGGGTGGTTCACCCAATTTATACACTGAGGATGCCTTACGATGGCTACTATCCCAACCCTGACTTATCTTCCATCTGACGAAAACGTCATTCTGCAACTTATCTCCCGACCGCTTCCGGCCGATGCCGATCTCTTTGACGTCGCCGACAACTGCGCCGCGCTGGTGAGCGTACTGGTCGAAACCGATGATGTCGAGAGCCGTACTGCGCTGTGCGAGCGTCTCCTTGAGGCTCTGCGCAGGCTGCGCGCACTCTGCGATGCCGATCTTCCGCCATACCTGATTGAACAGTTGATCATGGGTGAGAAAACCAACTCCTGCGTGCCCGACTGCTGGCAGGACACCTTAACGCAGGTGGACTATGTTCTGGCGCTGACGCAAGCCGTTATGGGGGGAACGCTGCCCGCTCACGTAGTGAAGGAGCTGACAGGCCTGCTGCACGATATGGTGTGGCTGCTGGCTGAGTTTGTGAAGGAGCCGCGCATTACTGCGCATTAAGGGGCTGGCGTGGAGGGGCGGCAGCGCCCCTTTGAAAGTGTGATTAACGCGATCGGTTCCCGGTATCCAGAAGCGACGTGCCGTAGGAGTTGTCGATAGTACAAAGCCAGCGACCGTCGCTTTCCTGCCGAAAAACATAGGTCGCGCGGCGCGACATTTCCGTTTTTCCACCCTGACCATCAGGAAAACGCAGAACGGTTTCCATGATAACGAGGGCATTGTCACCGCCTTGGATCACCTGCATCTCTCCTTGTTCCACAATCAATTGGTCCTGGAAATAATCCGAGATGGCAACAAACGCGCTGCGGATGTTGTCTTTGCCTTTAACAACCATTCCGGGCTTGACCACCAGAGCTGCATCTTCGGCGTAGTGTTTCATCAGCGCGTCATAGTTTTTGGTGGTGATGGCGCGATCGCAGGATTCGATTATCTGGCGTAGCGGGTGTGGGGTCATGCGTATTTTCTCAGAGAGGGGGAAAGCGTATTAACTTAACAGTCTGGCGTGTTTGTATAGCTACCAGGTTTTGTGGTTGGTGGCGTTGTGTGGGAGGTAATGTTAGGTCTGCTAAGAGCGAGGAGCGCAAGCTGGCTGCCGAAGCCGTGGCGATTCATGATGTGCAATAAGATGAGTAGAATCACTTTTTAGTATCTGAATCTGGTTGGACCGTATATATTTATCCCGCAACTCTATTGCTCGTGATTTAACTGTAAAAGCCAAGACTGGGAAACTCACCTTTCTATTTTTTTGAATTCACAATCACTGGCTGTTCACTAAACACACTTCTATTTAAAGTAAACCTATAGCATTCATTGTTGTTTCTTCTTAGATACATCACTCCCCATTGCTTTACTCCACAATCAGATATAAATGACGCATCCGACAAGATAGCTATCTTTGCGATATAACCTGAAGATATAGCGGCAAGTAAGAACGGTATTGCTACAACAATCACCAGAGATTGAAGTATGGTAACAAACCTGACAAAGATTGATTGCTCATAATAAACTTTTGCCCGTTCGGGGAGGAAGCCAACAACGTTACCAGTAATCATGCCTACTGCACTGGATATGCCGGCGACAAGCACCAAGAAGAAGTACAGAATACAAACAGAAATAGGGATAGCAACAACGGCAGGGGAATATTTCAAATACTCCTCATCGACACCATAAATCACACTAAGCATTTTTAGCGTCAATATATATGAAATAAACCATATCACAACATTATAAAACTTAATAGAAACTGTGCTTTTTATTATTTTTTTCAGCATATATCTTTCTGGATATAGCTTATATAAGTTGTAGATGAACAAAACTGAAAATGCGATAAAAACATGCTTGAACTCCAGAAGCAGCAGCCCAGTCGCGACAACTCCTAACGATAGCAAAAAAACCTTTGTTTTCTCTCTCATGACCTCATCCTTATCATTCATAGTAAATTTCCATCAGGGCTTTATGAACAGCAGACATGTAAAATTAAAAAATACGCCTCCAATTGTATATCTTCCCATTTTATTGTTTGGTTTTAAATTATTACGTGGCTAAGAGTTTGGTTTGAAGTGTTCACCTGACAGTTCTCCCTTTGTATAGGAATGTTAACAACTTCCGCTCCTGGCACAAAGCGGACCTCACCAGTAACAAAATTACCCTACTAGCGGCAACGTAACGTCAGAGACACGGGGGAGGCAGCACAACGCGCGGTAAGAAGCGGGCACACGGGCGCAGGATCAGATGCTCTCATCCAGTGCTCTGTCGGAGAGCGTCCTGTTATTCAGGATGGGTATCCCATTTCTGGTTTTACTGATGAGAGCAGGACGTTAAACGTCGCCTCTATGCACCCAGGCGTTACGCACGCAGCGACGATTGGCAAAGTGGTCTCATAGCAGTTATGCGACGGGCAGAGCAATCCAATCCCGCAATGTTACCGGCATCTCGCTTTACAGCGTTACATCGCAGAAACGAGCTTTCTGATCTTTTCAGCCTTTTCAAAATGGTCCAGCTTCATCTCCATAATCCACCAGTGCGCCACTTCCATAAGCAGTTCCGGATCGTCATTTTTATTAGCAAAAAAAGCATAAAACGAAAGCCCAACATCGCTTCCCTTAGCTGCGATTTTTGCATCACAGATCCTGATGATCTTTTCCTTCATTCCTTGCCGCACGCCATTTCCTTTACTCTTTTCATGTTCAGGATAAAAAAAGCCGCAAGCAGAAGTCTGTTTACGGCTACAGGATCGTTAATAACGTTTTCTGACAATCAGGCCGCTTTCACAGCCCTGATTTTTTTCGTGTCAGCCGCATCGGATTCTGTTTTATCAGCAGCAGCAGTGAGATCGGGAAGCTTGCTGGTACGCAGAATATGCTGCACGGTCTCTTTCTGCTCGGCGAGATACAGGCCAAGATTTTCAGCCTGCGTTTCATCCATCTGCATTCCGCTTTGCAACAGCCAGTCGGTGAACGCGTCGGCCATATCGAGCAGCTTGTCGTGAGCGTCAGCCTCTTTCTTACTGGCAAATGTCATTTTCTCTTCACCTTTTCTTACGACAACAAATTTTGTTTCGACAGCCATCGTGCACCTCGTTATACTGTATTTATATACAGTATAACAGCAACAAATCGACGTTGCAGCAAAATATGCATTACTGGCGAAGCTGCTGTGTTTCCGGGCCACCCATACTGCGTCGCCATGCCCCAGGCGCCTGACCATACTGACGCTTAAAGCTGCGGTTGAAGGACTGCTGGGAGTCAAAGCCCAGCGCGATCGCCACGTTCAGAATCGGTTCATCGCTGTGGGATAACCGCTCAACCGATTTTTGCAGCTTTTGCGCGCGAATATACCCGGCGAGGGGATAGCCCGTATGCTCTTTGAACAGGCGCTGGAGGTGCCATTTTGAGTAGCCGGAACGCCTGGCGACGGTCTCAATGTCCAGGCGGCTGTCCAGGTTGTTGTCGATCCAGTCGAGTAAATCATGCATAAATGCGCCAGTGTTCATCTGGTTACCCCCACGCAGCGGATGAAAAAGTATCTTTGTCTGTTGCATTTAAAGGTGGCGCGTTTTTGCAGTAATTGCAAGTTTTATTGTTGCATTTAAATCCCTGACCGAAACGGGTCTTTTCACATCCACTCAAATAGCACATAAAGTGCAACAATTATTCTTGCACTTAGTTAAGCGCCTTCCTACAATCGCCGCGAATAGTGTATTCGCAACTGTTACAGTTTTGTGGCGATGAACGACACAAATGGCCTTAAGACAGCCCCCGGACAAAGGAAGTGGCGCGGTGCCTCCTGCTGCGTCTTGCCCGGTGGCGACAATTATCGGAATAAAAATAATGAGCCTGCAAAAAACCTGGGGTAATTCTCATCTGAGCGCGCTGGGGGCCATGTTGCTCTCCGTGCTGCTCGTCGGATGCGATAACAGCGTCGCGCAAAATGCCGCGCCACCTGCGCCTGCCGTGAGTGCCGCTGACGTGGTGGTGAAATCGATTAGCCAGTGGGATAGCTTTAACGGCCGGATTGAAGCGGTGGAGAGCGTTCAGCTGCGCCCGCGCGTGTCTGGCTACATTGATAAGGTGAATTACACCGACGGCCAGGAAGTGAAAAAGGGCGAGGTGCTGTTCACCATTGATGACCGTACCTATCGCGCCGCGCTGGAACAGGCGCAGGCGAACCTGGCGAGAGCTAAAACGCAGGCCAGCCTGGCGCAAAGTGAGGCTAACCGTACCGATAAGCTGATCAATACCCATCTGGTCTCACGGGAAGAGTGGGAGCAGCGCCGCTCGGCTGCCGTTCAGGCGCAGGCCGACATTCGCGCCGCGCAGGCGGCGGTTGACGCAGCCCAGCTCAACCTGGACTTCACCAAAGTGACCGCGCCTATCGATGGTCGCGCCAGCCGGGCGCTGATCACCAGCGGGAACCTGGTGACTGCGGGCGATACCGCCAGCGTCCTCACCACGCTGGTCTCGCAGAAGACGGTGTACGTCTACTTTGACGTGGACGAGTCAACCTACCTTCACTATCAAAACCTGGCCCGCAGCGGGCAGGGGGCGTCCAGCAATCACACGGCGTTGCCGGTTGAGATTGGCCTGACGGGCGAGGAGGGCTATCCCCATCAGGGCAAAGTGGATTTCCTGGATAACCAGCTCACGCCGAGTACCGGGACCATCCGCATGCGCGCGCTGCTGGATAACTCACAGCGTCAGTTTACGCCGGGACTGTTTGCCCGCGTACGCCTGCCGGGCAGCGCGGAGTTCAAAGCCACGCTTATCGACGACAAGGCGGTGCTGACCGATCAGGATCGTAAATACGTCTATATCGTCGATAAAGAGGGGAAAGCGC
This sequence comes from Enterobacter cloacae complex sp. 2024EL-00227, assembly GCF_043945315.1. NCBI lineage: Bacteria > Pseudomonadati > Pseudomonadota > Gammaproteobacteria > Enterobacterales > Enterobacteriaceae > Enterobacter > Enterobacter cloacae complex sp. 2024EL-00227. The sequence continues at coordinate 27,521 of NZ_JBIMQP010000008.1, read as the reverse complement.
AGCGTCGCGACATTACGCCGGGTCGTCTGGCAGACGGTTTACGCATTGTGCGGCAGGGGCTGAACCCTGGCGACAAAGTCATCGTCGAGGGTTTACAGAAAGTGTTTATGCCGGGTATGCCGGTTAACGCCAAAACCGTTGCCATGACCGCCAGCGCCGCCCTCAACTGATCCCTTGACCTGAGAATCCAACCCATGGACTTTTCCCGCTTTTTCATCGACAGGCCGATCTTTGCTGCCGTCCTGTCGATTCTGATTTTTATCACAGGGTTAATCGCCATCCCGCTGCTGCCGGTGAGCGAATACCCTGACGTCGTGCCGCCAAGCGTGCAGGTGCGCGCCGAGTACCCGGGCGCCAACCCGAAAGTGATTGCCGAGACCGTGGCGACGCCGCTGGAAGAGGCGATCAACGGCGTTGAGAACATGATGTACATGAAATCCGTCGCGGGCTCGGACGGCGTGCTGGTGACCACCGTGACCTTCCGTCCGGGGACTGACCCGGATCAGGCGCAGGTTCAGGTGCAGAACCGCGTCGCGCAGGCCGAAGCGCGTCTGCCGGAGGACGTGCGGCGTCTGGGCATTACCACCCAGAAGCAGTCGCCCACGCTGACGCTGGTGGTGCATCTGTTTTCGCCAAACGGTAAGTACGATTCGCTGTATATGCGCAACTACGCCACGCTGAAGGTGAAGGATGAGCTGGCGCGCCTGCCCGGCGTCGGCCAGATCCAGATTTTCGGCTCCGGCGAGTACGCGATGCGCGTCTGGCTGGACCCTAATAAAGTGGCGGCGCGCGGGCTGACCGCCTCGGACGTGGTCACGGCGATGCAGGAGCAAAACGTACAGGTCTCCGCCGGTCAGCTTGGCGCCGAGCCGCTGCCTAAAGAGAGCGACTTCCTGATCTCCATTAACGCCCAGGGCCGCCTGCATACCGAAGAAGAGTTTGGCAATATTGTCCTGAAAACAACGCAGGACGGTACGGTCGTCCGCCTGCGCGACGTGGCGCGGATTGAAATGGGCTCCGGGAGCTATGCGCTGCGTTCCCAGCTGAACAATAAAGACGCGGTCGGGATTGGTATCTTCCAGTCGCCGGGGGCGAACGCCATCGATCTGTCTAACGCGGTGCGCGCGAAAATGGACGAACTGTCCACGCGCTTCCCGGCAGACATGAAGTGGGCGGCACCTTACGATCCGACGGTCTTTGTGCGTGATTCGATCCGTGCGGTGGTGCAGACGCTGCTGGAAGCCGTGGTGCTGGTCGTGCTGGTGGTCATTCTGTTCCTGCAAACCTGGCGCGCGTCGATCATTCCGCTGATCGCGGTGCCGGTGTCGGTGGTGGGTACTTTCAGCATTCTCTACCTGCTGGGCTTCTCGCTGAATACCCTCAGCCTGTTCGGCTTGGTGCTCGCCATCGGTATCGTGGTGGACGACGCCATCGTGGTGGTGGAAAACGTCGAGCGAAATATCGAAGAGGGGCTTGCGCCGCTTGCGGCCGCGCACCAGGCGATGCGTGAAGTGTCCGGGCCGATTATCGCGATTGCGCTGGTGCTGTGCGCGGTGTTTGTGCCGATGGCGTTTCTGTCGGGCGTTACCGGTCAGTTCTACAAGCAGTTTGCGGTGACGATCGCGATATCGACGGTGATTTCAGCGATTAACTCGCTGACGCTCTCTCCGGCGCTGGCGGCACTGCTGTTAAAGCCCCACGGCGCGCCGAAAGATTTCCCGACCCGGCTTATCGACCGTCTGTTCGGCTGGATTTTCCGTCCGTTTAACCGCTTTTTCCTCCGCAGCTCAAACGGCTATCAGGGGCTGGTGGGCAAAACGCTGGGACGGCGCGGCGCGGTATTCGTGGTTTACCTGCTGCTGCTTTGTGCCGCAGGCGTCATGTTTAAAGCGGTACCCGGCGGGTTTATTCCCACGCAGGACAAGCTGTACCTGATTGGCGGCGTGAAAATGCCGGAAGGCTCCTCGCTGGCCCGCACCGATGCGGTGATCCGCAAAATGAGCGAAATCGGGATGAATACCGAAGGCGTGGATTATGCGGTCGCGTTTCCGGGGCTGAACGCGCTGCAGTTCACCAATACGCCGAATACCGGAACGGTCTTCTTTGGCCTGAAGCCGTTCGACCAGCGTAAACATTCCGCTGCGGAAATTAACGCGGAAATTAACGCGAAAATCGCGCAAATCCAGCAGGGCTTTGGCTTCTCCATTCTGCCGCCGCCGATTTTAGGGCTGGGTCAGGGGTCGGGCTATTCCCTGTACATTCAGGATCGCGGTGGTCTGGGCTATGGCGCGCTGCAAAACGCGGTGAACACCATGTCCGGTGCAATCATGCAGACGCCGGGGATGCATTTCCCGATCTCAACCTACCAGGCTAACGTGCCGCAGCTGGACGTCCAGGTTGACCGCGACAAGGCGAAAGCGCAGGGCGTGTCGCTGACCGATCTTTTCGGGACGCTGCAAACCTATCTGGGCTCGTCGTACGTCAATGATTTCAACCAGTTCGGGCGTACCTGGCGCGTGATGGCGCAGGCCGACGGGCAGTTCCGCGACAGCGTGGAAGATATTGCGAATCTGCGCACCCGTAACAGCCAGGGCGAAATGGTGCCGATTGGCAGTATGGTGAACATCACGACCACCTACGGGCCGGATCCGGTGATCCGTTACAACGGCTACCCGGCGGCGGACCTGATTGGCGATGCCGACCCGCGCGTGCTCTCATCAGCGCAGGCGATGACGCAGCTGGACGCGATGTCTAAGCAGATCCTGCCGAACGGGATGAACATTGAATGGACGGATCTGAGCTTCCAACAGGCCACCCAGGGCAACACGGCGCTGATCGTCTTCCCGGTCGCGGTCCTGCTGGCGTTCCTGGTCCTGGCGGCGCTGTATGAAAGCTGGACGCTGCCGCTGGCGGTGATCCTCATCGTGCCGATGACGATGCTCTCCGCGCTGTTTGGCGTCTGGCTGACCGGGGGCGATAACAACGTCTTCGTGCAGGTGGGGCTGGTGGTGCTGATGGGGCTGGCCTGTAAAAACGCCATTCTTATCGTGGAGTTTGCCCGCGAGCTGGAAATTCAGGGTAAAGGCATCATGGAGGCCGCGCTGGAGGCGTGCCGCCTGCGTTTACGCCCGATTGTGATGACCTCCATCGCCTTTATTGCCGGGACCATTCCGCTGATCCTCGGCCACGGCGCGGGTGCGGAAGTACGCGGCGTCACCGGGATCACGGTATTCTCCGGTATGCTGGGGGTGACGCTGTTTGGTCTGTTCCTGACGCCGGTGTTCTACGTGACGCTGCGTAAGTTCGTCACGCGCGGCAAAAAAGAGGAAAGGGACGTGCTGCCCGCGTAGGGACGTTGCTGATAATAAAAAACCGCCTTCACAGAGAAGGCGGTTTTGTTGCATCAGGAAAACGTTATGACGTTTTTTGATACTGGGCAATGAGGTCGGGGAGCGGATCCCATCCGCTGCTGTCGGCGTTTTTCACCGCTTCCAGGGCGCTAGCCACGGTATGGCGCTCCAGCACCGCTAACGACGCCTGCTCGGCCTCTTCGGAAATCGATTTAAAGTACCAGCAGGCGTTAGCGCTGACCACGCAGCGGGCCGGTACGTCAGGGCGCGACGCCCACAGTTTTTTATCTTCGATGACCGAAAGGTAGATGTCGCGCAGGGTGATCTCTTCCGGCGGGCGACCAAGATGAATGGAGCCGTTACGGCCAAGCGTTGAGACGATAATGCCGTCTCGCGTCAGCGGAACCATCAATTTGCGGATGAAGCTCGGGTTCGCTTCCAGGCCGTAGGCCAGAATCGCGCTCGTCGAACGTTCACCCAATTGCTCCGCCATCGCTACGCTGAGAACCATCTGCAAAGCTGTCGGGAAGCGGTAATCTAACATTTCTCTGTCCTGGGTTGCGGTGAATCTTGTTCTTTTTGGCACCGCAGAGGTGAATAAGCAATAAACAACAATATAACAAATACGGTAATTATTTTGAAGCAATCTGCGGCATTTGCGATCAAACCCCCTGTTCTGCTTTAGCTAAACGTGCGGTTCGGGAAGTCAACCGTCACCAGGAGGCCGCCTTCCGAGGACGTACTCAGGTTTACGCTGCTGTTGTGCTGCTGCGCCACCGCTTTGACGATGGCAAGCCCCAGCCCGCTGCCGCTCTGCACCTGATTGGGATCGCGGAAAAAGCGGTCGAACACGCGCTCGCGCAGTTCAGGCGGAATACCCGGGCCCGCATCGGAGACGCGCAGCTGAACGACGCGATCGCAGGCGCTCACGTCGACCTGAATCCTCCCGCCCTCGGGGCTGTACTTCACGGCGTTCTCAATGAGATTATCAATCAGCGACACCAGGCGTTCCCTGACGCCGTGGATCCAGACGTCATCATCGGCAAAGAATTCCAGCTCAATTTTGCGCGCAGACGCTAGCGGTTCCAGCTCGGCCATTCGTTCCTGAATAAGCGTTGTCAGCGGCACGGGTTCCATAGCCGTATCAATGCGCGATTCACTGTGCATCATCAGCAGCAGCTGATTGACGAGGCGCGCGGCGCGGCTGTTGCTGCGAATCACGCCCGCAAGCAGCTCCTTCTGGCTCTCGCTAATGACCCAGGACTGCAGCGCCTCCACGTTGATGCGCATCGCCGCGAGGGGGGTACGCAGCTCGTGCGCGGCATCCGCGATGAAAATCCGCTCCCTTTCCGCGCTTTCACGCACCCTGGCAAGGAAGTCGTTGATCGCGTCCACCATCTGGCGAAGCTCCCGGTGCTTCGGTACGGCTCTTAAAGGGGAGAGGTCGTCCGGCGTGCGTAACGTAATTTCATTGACCACCTTATTCCATGGACGCATCGCAATGCGGATTGAGAGCCACGCGGGAAACAGCAGAAACGGGAAGCAGACCAGCAGCGGCAGGATGTAGTACCCGCGTGAGTTCAGATAGATAAAGAAGTTCCAGCCGCTGGCTGGCGTGAAGAGGGTGACCTCCACGTCGGAGTGCGGGGATTTGAGGGTGCGGCTGGTCCAGGTACGATCTCCACTCTGAACATGCTCCAGTTCGCCGAACCGGGTGTTTGTTATCCCCGCGGGCGCACCGTCGGAGGCAAAAATAACGGTATTATTTTTGCGAACGATGAGGTTAATCGACAGCACGGGATCTTCCCCTCCGCCGTAACCTTCCCGCAGGGCCTGGCTAAAGGCTTCCAGCACGGCGGTACGATCCTGCGGACGTCCGTCCATACGCTCAACCAGGGTAAAAACGGTTTCGTACGTTTTACTGCCCGTAAGGATGGGAGGGCTGCGCAGGTCCTCCCACAGAATGAAGGTTAGAAAAAGACACCACAGCAGGGTAAGCAGCAGCATCTGGGCGATGATAATTCGCCGTACCAGCGTCGGGCGCCTCAGGTGATACCAGACGTTTTGCATTAACCGCTCACCTTTTGAATGGAGACGGTATCAATGACGTACCCGACGCCCCGGACCGTTCGCACATAGCCGTCGCCGATTTTCCGCCGCAAATTTCCCATATGCACGTCGAGCGCGTTGCTGAGGTTCTCTTTGTTGCCGAATATCCTTTCCTCCAGAAACCGCCGTGTCAGCACGCGGTCCGCGCGCAGCATCAACGTTTCCAGCAGCGCGTATTCACTGGCCGTCAAATCGATATGGCGGGCACTCACCGTCACGCGACGCGTCGGGACATGAAGAGAGAGCCCGCGAATTTCTATCGCCTCATTTTCAAAACCGTAGCTGCGCCGTGCAAGGGCTCGCACTCTCGCCAGCAGCTCGGCGAGAATAAAGGGTTTGACGAGATAGTCGTCCGCGCCGGCATCCAGCCCGCACAGGCGATCCTGCAATGTCCCTCGCGCCGTCAGGATGATGACGGGGATCCCCTTGAGCTGCTGGCGCAAACGCGTCATCAGGCTCATGCCATCGCCGTCGGGTAGCCCCAGGTCGAGCAAAATAAGTTCCGGCACGCAGACGTCAAGCTGATGCAGCGCATCCTCTTTACGGCGAACCCATATGACGTCAAACCCTTGATCTGAGAGGGCGATACGTACGCCATTGCCGAGATCCAGGTCGTCTTCGATAAGTAGAATTTTCACATTGGTAACGGTATCAACCGTGAATGAAGAATAACTTAAGAAAAAAACGGTAGCAGGAAATCTGTCCGGATGACAGCACCTGCCCGCGCTTCAGTGTTTCTTCATTTTCGGCTCATAAGAACCTTAGGGTCACGCTTCAAAATGGGCGTTCCGGCGTTTAACCGCCTGCATCGTCATCATTTGCATCCATAAGGACTTCCTTAATGAGAAATATTGAACTGCGTCATACGTTCCCTCATTTACTTTCGGGCCGTTGCCTGAAAACCCTCGTGCCGGGCGTCGTTCTGGCGTTACTGGCTACGCCTGTACTGGCGGAAGAACAGCGCCAGGGTAACGTCTTAACCCTGGGAGGCGGCGTGGATGTGGGGCCGCGCTACTCGGGTTCAGAGAAAACCCGCGTCTCAGCGGCTCAGGTAGTGGATTATTCCATGGCAAATGGCTTCTTTATCGGCACCACGCGAGGGATCGGTTATGGTAACAATGTTGGCAACCTGGATTACAGCGCAGCGCTGAGCTATCGAACGGGCCGTAAAGATAAAGACGTGAGCAGCGATTCCATCAGCTCCGGCAGCGACGAGCTGCGGGGGATGGGTGAGATTAAAGGCTCGGCTATCGTGGTACCCGGGCTGGGGTACAAGGTGACCGACTGGCTGAATCTGCAGCTGCAGGCTGAGGTTCCGGTGTCTGAGAGAGACAACGGAGAGGCAGTGCATTTCGGCTTGAGCAGCCCGCTCTATACCTCACCAACAAATGCGGTGACGCTGGCGCTGACCGGCAGTTGGGGATCCGACAAGTATATGCAGACGTATTACGGGGTCAACGCCGCCCAGTCGGCCGCATCGGGCTTTGCCCGACATGACGCCGGGGCCGGGATTTATGCCTGGTCGATGAACCTTGACTGGACCCACAAGCTCACCTCGCGCTGGAGCGTGCTTGCCTCAGCGGGCGTGACGCAGCTGACGGGGGATGCGGGCGATAGCCCGATTGTGCATCGAAAAACGTCGCCGACGGGGAGTTTGAAGGTGACATACAGTTTTTGAGCATGTGATAACGACGTATATAAGCCGCTCCGGTTAAGATGGCGGAGCGGTACTACTGGGTGACGGGAAGAGTGATGGACTGTCTCAATCTCAGGGTGTGTAACAACCTGCTATCTATGCCAAAATGATTCAACATTAGCGATTAACGAGACTTACTGATAATGACCATTGTATTTATTCCATCACTTGCTTTCATCACGGCATCCGGCACGGCCAACCCCGGTTAAGCCGCAGTATCTGAACTACGTTTAGCATCAGTCAGAATAATAAAAGAGTTAACGTTTTATTAGATTCGCAACAGTGTCGGCCTCCGTCCGGAGCATTTGAAAACCAGAACCTCACTAAGAAATGTGCCAACATGACGCGAGTAATATCCCTGTCCGGAGAATAATGTGTTCGGAAAACTGTTGTTAAACTACATGCCAGGTTTACAAAATTTGTTAGCCTACGATAAAAGCTGGCTAAAACATGATGTTAAAGCGGGGTTATCCGTTGCGGCTGTCGCGCTACCTGTTGCGATTGCTTACGCTGAGCTGGCGGGGGTGGGGGCAATTGTAGGGCTCTATTCCTGCGTTTTACCGATGATAGCTTACGCACTGTTTGGCTCTTCACGCCAGCTTATTGTGGGCCCTGATGCCACAACCTGCGCGGTGATTGCGGCCGTCGTATTTCCGCTTTCTGCAGGAAACCCCGAACTGCACTGGCAGCTGACGATCATCATGACATTGATGATGGGCGGGTGGTGTTTGCTTGCCAGTAAATTTCGGCTGGGCGCGCTCGCCGATCTGCTTTCTCATCCCATTCTTACCGGTTTACTTAATGGCGTAGCCGTGACGATTATCGTCGGGCAATTAGGCAAGGTGTTGGGGATTAAGCTTGATGAAGCGCAGGTTATTGAAAAAATAATCGCCTTGCCAGGTCGACTTTCAGATAGCCATTTATTAACCGTAGGAATATCCCTTTTTACGTTAATTATTTTAATGGTGATCAAAACGTATCGCAGCCAGTGGCCAGCACCTTTAATCGCCATTGTGATAACAACGGCACTGGTATGGGTGACCTCTGCGCAACAGTACGGCATTGCCACGATTGGGGGAGAAGGCTTCCAGCCTGGTTTACCCATCGTTCACTGGGGGGCGTTCCAGCCGGGGCCGATGCGTGATTTGGTGATCCCGGCGCTGAACCTGGCGTTGGTCAGTTTTGTCAGTCTGATGCTGACCGCCCGCAGTTTCGCCGCAAAAAATGGCTACGAAATTAATGCGGATGCAGAGTTCCGGGCTTTGGGTATTGCGAACATTATGTCGGGGTTATCTCAGGGGTTTGCTATCAGCGGAGCCGATTCCCGGACCGCGGTGAATGATTCGGTTGGGGGGAAAAGTCAGCTGGTTTCCGTGGTCGCCGCCTTGATCATCGGTATCGTCGTAGTATTTTTCACTCATCCATTACAATTCATTCCGGTATCTGCGTTAGGGATTGTTCTAATGTATGCATCGTGGTCATTAATCGATTTGCGTGGGCTATGGAACCTGAGGCGCAGAAATAAACAGGCCTTTCGCCTGGCCTTCTTCACGTTTGGCTGTGTGTTAATTATCGGCGTTATCCAGGGGATCGGCCTTGCAGTGTTGCTTGGCCTGTTGCAGTTCCTTCGTACGGTATTTCGCCCCTCTGAGCACCTGCTGGGCACTGACGAAGAGGGAATGATTCACTCGTTAGGGAATACAACCGATATTAAAATGGTCCCGGGCGTGCTGATGTATCGATTTAACTCACCGTTGACCTATTCTAATGTGGCTTATTTTAAACGTCGGGTATTGAACCTGGTTGATGGGGCAGCCATAAAACCTAAATGGGTGGTCATTGATGCCGTTGCCTGCTTCACCTATTCAGACATCAGTGTCCTGGCAACCATTAATGAGTTAAAGCGTGACCTGAAAGGTCGACAGATTAAATTAATTCTTGCGGGCAGGAAAACGGAGTTAACACGCTGGTTTAAAGACAGTCGGCCAACAATGAATGATGATGACATGATTCTGGCGCCAGACCTCTACCTGGCACTTCGGTTCATTCAAAGCAAAGAGAGTGCGAGTGAGGGGGAATCAGTCAGTGATACATAACCAAATAGTGGTGAAAGGCTTGTAGCAAATGCTACTGGCAGGCAGGGAACACTCACAATTACCCACAGGATGAGAATAAAGATAATGATGGTTTTCTGAAGTATGGGATTATCCACTAAAAATGACTCCGACTTGCTCGCTGAAAAAGCAGAATAGAGGAACAGTCGTCACGTATCCACCACTAAATGTGGGGGTATGAATGAAATTTACCCTGATTCGATTTTGAGATGACCCTGCCCGTAGCCGGTTTCTCCGCTGTGAATGCGCAATCTCTGGTGCGACGTATCAGGCTGACGGCTATAAGCAAGGAGCGGACCTTGAGTACCATTCATTTTCACCGGAACAAAAATAGATAGGGTCGTGCCTACAAATAAATAAACTCATAACTCACAATGTAACTTCCAATATTATTCACACGGGCCGTTACCCACACCCCAGTCATTCCCTGCTTACGGTGGCTGTGCAGATATTCTTTGTTTGTACAAAGCTGAATCCATCTGTTGGTGTTCTGATCTTTTAACCAGAGACCCGCTTCACAATGGCCATGCTTACCTCTCGAAGGCCCCGGAAAGACAACCTCATATTCAGATTCATAGCCAATTATTTTGTCCGGGAAGAGATAGACATAAATATCATAACCATTTAAGCTCAATACAAACCCAAGGCAAAAGCCGCTAAAAAAAGCACTGGCAATATATTCTAATGTTTTGTTAAAAGTGCGCAGGTAAAAAGCGCGCATAACAAAAATTGTTCCAATCAAAACGCCAAGTGAAATATATGTCATCCATTCAGGGACGGATTTTTTTAATATAGTATTATGGGAGATGCCAGATGCCCATGACATATACCAGAGCCATCCACCTAAAACGCTGAATATCACGGCTGTAACAAGTAATTTCTTGCGTTTATCTTCGAAAGAATAATTTTTAGTCATGGTTTTGTTTTGTATGTATCAAACGAAAGTGTTGACCTTACTAGGAAAAGCTATTTTATATTATTAAATTCAATATGCCTCCTGTTTCGAGTTAAATTTTTTAAGCTTCCTCTTTTGACCGTAGCTTGCTCGCTACCCGCGAGCAAGCCACACCCCTTAGCGATACAGCGTCTTTTCCGCAACCGGAATAAGGAGCCCGGATCGCCAGTCCGCGAGCGTCAGCTGCGCAAGCTTACCCAGCGCGGTATAAAACGGATGGTTGGCGTTCTCGACAAACACCGTCAGGAAGCGGGTGCTCCACGGCAGCAGGTGCCACGCCAGAAGCTGAGCGCACTCCGCCTCGCGGCCGTTCTCGGCCAGCCATGCCGCCAGCAGCAGCAAAGTCCCGAAGTGGTCTTCCGGTTCATTCTGCTGCATCTCAAACGCGATAGCGTTCTCCCGCATCCACTGGCGCAGCGCGAGGGTCGAGTCGCCAAACAGCACGGATTCGCGGTCAAGCCAGACGGAGCCCCACGGTGGCGCGGGCAGGGCGTAAGGGCCAATAAACAGCCGTTGCCAGGCGTCCCTCAGCGGCTCATCGGCAGACGCGGCAAAGGTGTCGGCTACGGGTCGCAGCGTTTCCGAAGGCAGAGGCCAGTCCTGAACCCATTCGCCCGCAGTGAGGGCCTGCACCAGCGGCGCGGCCTGCTCGCTGTCTGGCGCGAAATAAAACAGCGCACCCAGCACCCGGGCGCTGAACGCGAACGATTCACGATGTGAGACATCTTTCATTACATCTTCCTTGCTCGCGCGGAGTGTGTCCGCGCGACTGAGTTAACCGATAATACAAACCGTAGAATAAACCACGGTCACGCCATTCACCCGTTACACCTTCTCGATCTCTACCAGATTGGTGTGCTGCGGGTTGCCTTTGGCCAGCGGTGACGGGCGGTGCGTGGTCAGGGTGTTGATGCATGAGCCGTGGTCGACACGATCGCCACTCATATTGGCGTCGTGCCAGGCCCCCTGGCCCATGGCGCTGACGCCGGGCATGATGCGCGGCGTCACTTTCGCTTCAATTCGTACCTCGCCGCGGTCGTTAAAGACGCGCACCGTATCGCCGTTCTTAATGCCGCGTTTTTCGGCATCGACGGGATTAAGGCAGACCTCCTGGCGGCAGGCGGCTTTCAGGACATCTACATTACCGTAGCTCGAGTGGGTACGGGCCTTAAAGTGGAAGCCAAACAGCTGCAGCGGGAACCGCGCGCGCTCGGGCGCGTCCCAGCCGTCGAAGGTTGACGCGTAGACGGGCAGCGGGCTGATGGTCTCATCTTTTTCCAGTTCCCAGGTGGCCGCAATCTCCGCCAGCTTGCTGGAGTAAATTTCAATCTTCCCCGATGGCGTTTTCAGCGGATTGGCTTCCGGGTTTTCACGGAATTTTTTATAGGCCACAAAATGGCCGTTCGGATCTTTGCGCTTGTAAATGCCCCTTTTTTTCAGCTCGTCATAGGACGGCAGTTTGGGATCTTTTTCGAGCATTTTGGCATACAGATACTGCAGCCACTGTTCCTGCGTCCGTCCTTCGGTGAATTTCTGGTGGATATCCGGCCCGAGGCGTTTCGCCACTTCGCTCATGATCCAGTAGATGGGCTTGCGTTCAAACTTCGGCGCGGTCACGGGCTGAAGGAATATCAGGTAGCCCATGTTGCCCGCATAATCGTTTGGAATGATGTCTTCCTGCTCGACGGTCATCAGGTCCGGCAACACGATATCGGCATACTTCGCTGACGACGTCATGAAGTTATCGATGACCACAATCATCTCGCACTTGCTTTCATCCTGCAGGATATCGTGGGTTTTATTGATATCGGAGTGCTGGTTGATGAGGGTGTTGCCCGCGTAGTTCCAGATGGACTCCATTGTCAGACGGATGGATGGACTTGAAGTAGTTGACTCAATGCTACTTAAGGTCCTGATATGACTGACATTAACCATGATAATACTGTATGTCCATCCAGTTCTTTCTCTGGGTCTCCCTATCTGTATCAGCAAGTCTGCACCTCAAGTCCTGACACAAGGCTGACACAAATCAAGGACCTTGCAGTCCCTCAGTTAGTCCGTAGAGCCAATGGTCGATATACTATCCGCTTCAGACTCAAGGGACAGACCATCCCGTTTCTTTCAGTATCGACCCGAAGCACAGACAGGAGAGTAGCCACAATGCGTCAGAGAGAGCTTGCAGCCACAGCTAAGTCCTTCATGTTGGATAGGCCTGATGTCTCGCTACAGGAGCTTACGGACCACCTCCGGTCTATGGCTGAGCAGTTCCTGACAGACGCCAGTGATGACTACTGGAATGGACTTGAGGTCGCTACTCTGGTGGACGAGAAGTCCAACCTGAAGGAGCTAGCCGCTACGCAAGCCTTGAGTCTGGACCAGCAGAAGGGCATAAGGTTAGCGCTTGAAGTCCTGACCGCAGCACAGCAGAGGGTAGACACTGGTGATGCCTCTGGTCTGATTAAGCTGATTGATGATAATAACCATACTGATTACTCAACTATAGGCGACTCTACGTCAATTCTGAAGAATGAGCAGGGGGATAGACCAGCAGTTTTCACACAGGAGCGTCAGCCATCTGTGGTTTTTTCAAGCCTAGTGTCCTCGCTGCTGGCTGAGAAGGTCCAGACCCTGAAGTCCTCCAGCTACAAGGACCTGTCGTCCTCACTGAATACCGTCTCTCGGTTCTTACCTGAAGACATGGACCTGATGTCCCGCTCTGAGTGGCTGGCTGTCAGGGACTCCATGCTGGCTGCTGAGGTGAGACCATCGACAATCAACAAGCTGCTGACTAAGGCGAAGATGTGTCTTGATTATGGCCTGATGAATGGGCAACTTGAGGGCCGCAACCCTATTGAACGGATGAAGCTGACCAAGGATATCGACTCCAAGCGCAGAGCGTTCACAGACGAGGAGCTGGAGAGACTTCTGGTCCGTGTTGAGTCTGAGTATCAGTTCACACGACACACGGCTCACACGACCTCTGAGGCCCGTAGATGGGCGTCTCTGGTGTCTGTGGTCACTGGCGCGAGGTCTGCTGAAGTCTGCCACCTGACTAAACGTGACATTGTCACCTTAGACAACGGTTTAACCTGCATCGACATCAATGAAGATGGGGACGGTAAGTCTGTGAAGAACAAGCATTCAGTCCGACTTGTACCGCTGACCGATGGGGCCTGTGGGTTCGACCTGAAGTCCTTCCTTGAATGGGTAGACACGCAGCCTGACGACGGCGGTCCTCTCTTCGGGATGACTCCGAGCGCCTACTCTAGCTGGTTTAACTCTAGGGTCCTGACTGAGGCACTGGGAGACGCTGAGAACGTTTCTCTCCATAGTCTGAGGCATTGGCTGGCGACCCGAATGAAAGAGCGTGGAGTCAATCTGGTGGACGCTCAGGGCATCTTAGGCCATAGCAGTCAGTCAATTACGTATGACCTGTACGGGAAAGGACACGCTGTTGGTAGGCTGGCTGAGGTGCTGAAGACAGCTTTACTTTAAGTAGGAAGACCCAAGGTGGAGACCATATACGGCTTGATGGTTGAGACCTTGGGTCACTGAAGTCTGACTGAAGTTAGGGAGGGTGATAATAATCATAATCCCTCCTGACTATAGGCCCACTGGTTCGCCTTCGGCTGTCCGACTCTAAGTCTGTCTGTGGTCTTATTTAAACTGCGTCCTAAACTCCGGTCCCTCCAAATTCCTATGTCTCCTCTTGACATTCCTGTTTAACTGTGAGTCGCCTCTGGTCTCTCTTTATATATACTTCCTTAATTCCTGAGGCGTCTTTAGTCCTTGACATTCGGTCCAACCTGTGAGTCACATCCGGTCCTCCCTCTTTATATTTACTTCCTTAATTCCTAGGGTCGACTTAATCCTTGACATCCAGTCCAGCCTGTGAGTCACATCCTGTCGCGCTACTGTATGCATCACCAGTGGTGGACTTGATTATCACTATAGGGGAACCAACTAATTCAACTACAGGAGATACTCTATGGCACGACCCATCGCAACTCACGACAACACGTTCACCAAAGCCTACTTGCAGCAGCACTGCGGGGACCTGCTGCCATTCGATGGTCAGGGTGACTTGAGTGGCTGGCTGGATGATGTCCTTACTGGTGCTGGTCGCCTGAGCGAATCAATGGCAAGCAATACCAAGCCTGTCAGCCCATACTTGATTCTGACCCAACTACTAACGCACGACACATTAACTGTAAGCGCTGTGCAGGAGTCCCTGAGCCGTAAGCGTGTTGCCTTGGGTGAACCTATGGTTTCAACTCGCTACGCTCGCTACGTCTATGCTGCCGTCGTCAGCGCCAGTAAATCCGTCCAGTACCACGCCAGTAAAGCTGGTTCATGATTACGGACCCTAAACTATCACTATAGGAGACCTGCTTCCGCCTCTGAGTCTGATGCGTCAGAACATGCGAGCATCTGGTCAACCGACATTAAGTATCTCTCCTAAGTAATCAAGGCCCGTGACCGCCTCTGTCAGACCTCCTGTATGACCTCCAGCTCGTTAGCGTTCTTCAGTCATCTCATTGGCTTAAGTCTATCACCGCTCACCATCTGGAGTCCTTACAGCTCGTCCTGACATGCGGTCTCACCTTATATGCACATGGAGAACATGGTCACTCCAGACCAACACTAATCAACATTAACCCTATTCACTTTCGTTAAGCATTTTTTGGTGGGTCCGTTTGGATGCATTGAATAGGTGCGGACTCCACGTGGAGACAGAAAGTGCTTTACCAAAGGAGCATCCTTTATATGACTATTAAATCCATCGTTATCAACGGTAAGACCATCCTGTCTACACCTAACGCCATCAATGAGGGTGTCTGGTTCGACATGCTTGAGGTCCATCAAGCTGCTGGCTTGCCTGCTAACAAGACGTTCTCACAGTGGCGCAGCCGACAGTCTCGTGCATTAGAAGAGGCTGGAGAGGTGTCGTTTGACAGTGTACAGAAGACCCTGTGTGGCAGCTTTGTGGCAGTGCTGGCCTACCTTATGTGGGCGGACCTTACTCTCTGGCTGGCGGTGGTTCGTTACGTTGCGTCTGAGACTATCGGCGTCCTGCCTGACCGCTTCAAGTCTATCGACGGTGATAACCCCGAGGTAGAAATGTCAGAGGATAACAGCGAGTGGGAGGACTTCTAAGATGACCATGAGCCAGCTTGAAGCATTACCTATCGTCATCGAGGGTCATTCATTCATCTGCAACGACCAGCGCATGTGGAACCTGAACGAGATTCACCGAGTGTTAGGTCTTCCAGCAAGCAAGATGCCGTCTGAGTGGAATAACAAGATTCGCACACAACTTGACCGCTCCGGAAATTTCCGGACCGTGAATGGTGACGGCGGTGGTACATGGGCGACCGAGGCTGGGACCGTGGCTTATGCTATGTGGGTCTCTACAGATTTCTACCTGATGGTCATCAATGCTTTCATCTTTATGCGTAACGACGCAATCGTCCGAGAGCGTGTAGCGGTCAAACAGGCTGACGAGGCTAACGCTAACCTCTCCATCGCAGCACCTAAGGCAGACATCTTTGACGGTCGTCTGACCAATGGTGGCTCTGTTCCGTGGAACTGGGCGTGTAAATCTTTGGGTCTTGCCCCGATGAAACTGAAAGAGGGCTTGAAGCGCTCCGGTAAGTTCGTCCAGAAGTGGAACCCTGACAGTTACGCCGACGAGCTTCGACCTCAGGAGAAGGCGTTCAGTATTGGACTATTCGTCACTAAGTCAGTCATGGGTAAAGACACATGGCAGGTGACAGCTAAAGGCTACGCATGGATGCAGGGGAACGCCCAGAAGTGGAGAGAGCTAATAGCTGATGGTGACCGCTTAAAGGCTGCTGAGCGTCGAGCACAGAAGCGTCTTAACCGTGGAGGTAAGTAGTCATGGCTATGATTGACCCTCGTACACCTATCGGCAAAGCAACCCTTCGTTACCGTGGTCTACCTACACGTCATCTGCTGTCTCTGCTGAGACTTGGAGTCGAAGACCCCGAGCGCCCGTACTACAGTCGAGACGAGCTGATAGCTATGTTGGTGGACCGTGATTTAGACAATCAGTTACGCCGAGCCTTTGCGAAGTCTAGCGCAGCTAGTGAACTGGAGTCTTGAACCTTATGGGGCAGAAAAACCGCCGCATAAACCTATCGTCTGCTGACCGAAGTTTCGACGCATTGAGCCAGACGGAAAAGTTTTCCTGCTGGTAAACCACCTTAATT
Organism: Enterobacter cloacae complex sp. 2024EL-00227; assembly: GCF_043945315.1. NCBI lineage: Bacteria > Pseudomonadati > Pseudomonadota > Gammaproteobacteria > Enterobacterales > Enterobacteriaceae > Enterobacter > Enterobacter cloacae complex sp. 2024EL-00227. The sequence continues at coordinate 11,064 of NZ_JBIMQP010000008.1, read as the reverse complement.
TAAACACCTTTTGAGAATGACCGATGCGGGGAGACCCGTAGGCATAACTGTGTCTGCGATACCGATAGTTCTCACCTTCTCAATAGGAGTACTACCTTATGTTATTCAACAACAACGACTGGAAACTATCAGTCACCGACATCAATCCCTATGAAAATACTGTGAGTCTGGACGGTCAGTCCTATCCGCTGTCTCTGGCGATTAAGACCCTGATTCCGGGCTACCTGTCAGGCTTACCGTCCACCAGCCGCGAGGCGATGGAGTTACTGGAAGCTCTGGCTGAAGCTGGCGTGACCATTGGCAACTTCTTCAGTAATGACCTGATGACCGCCTATGGTCGCCGCCAGCAGAACAAGCGAGCCGAAGCTGAGCGTATTGCTAAAGAGCAGCGCATTCAGGCTGAGCGTATGCGTGAAGAGAACATGACTGATGCAGAGTGGCAGAAAGAGCTACAGCGCCGTGAACAGGTCAAAGCTGAACGCCGGACCTATGGTGAGCACCTCCGCAGTGCTACCCATTCCGCTGGGCGCTCCCGTGCTTCTATGGTCGCTGACATTGAGTCCACGGACAACTGGATGGACAGCCTCTAAGACACAGACACACAAGTGGTCCTGACCTGATGTCGGGACCCACAGTATCCAAACTAATTCAGGAGATTGATTATTATGACGATTAAAGACGCTTTCCAGTTCGGCATTGAGCCAGTACGTATCACCGACACCGACAACATTCAGATTAACGAAGGTTTGCCAACTAACGCAGACCCTCAGGTCTACGCCTTTGAGCTGGCTAAACTGGTTAAGACAATGCTGAATGGTGTGCTGAAATCCGCTCAGGAGAACATCCCGTTCCCTGTAGAAGTCCTGCCTACCCGCAATAGCCTGCCTACTCCAATCATTGCTCACACTCTGGCTGACCGCTCTGTGGTCGTTCCTGTCCGTGGTGGTAAGCGACCTGAAGTCGTGACCGTTCCGTCTGGACAAGAAATCGTGGTCGAACCAATCGAGCAGGCTATTCTCATCTCTGAGCAGACCAAGCTCTGGGACGCCAAGTCATCCACCGGATTCACTCAGGGCACACTTCAGCAGGACGCTATGAACATCTGTGAGAATGTGGTCCGTACCATCAACGCTCGCATGGTCGACGTTCTGGAGTCCTCCAAACTGTTGAAGACCGTAGAGCTTCCGGTCCTGACTGGCAGCCTGACCGCTAAGGCAGACACTATCATGGACGCTCTGTATGACAACACCGAATCTTCTTTCGGTTCTGAGGTTACTGATTACGGTATCATCGCCCATGAGTCACACCTCAAGGCTCTCTCCCGTCTGGCTGCTAAGCAGGGCTTCGGTGGTGAAGACGCTATCGTCGATATGCTGGGGACTGATATTGCGTATTACAACGGTGAAGACCGTGGCGTGTTCATGATGGCTAAGCGTTTTACGGCTCTGAGCTTCGGTTGCTTCCGCCACGATGGCGAAAACATTACGGCGGTCCTGTCCCGTGATGGTGACTCTCAGTCTCACTCTCTGGAAATCCTCGGTAAAGTGTTCGTTGTCGCTGAAGCTGCTACGACCGTCAAGATGGGCACTGGCTCAGCTACTGCCGTCCTGCCTGTAGTCAAACGCCTGAAGTTCACCAAGACCGAAGCGTAAGACCAATGGGTAAGAGGTAAGTCTGGACTGAATATCAGCAGGACTTCAGGTGGTGGGTTATCACTATGATTAACTAACTATGGTCTGGACCAATGGTCTGGACCTGTTTTTAATGTAATAATATAACATAACAGATAAGGGGCTTTATGTCTATGACTTCCGCAGACCTAAGGTCCCTCCTGACTCTGGTCTATAAACTCGTGTTCCTCTCTGTGGGCCTCTATATGGACCTCTCCGGTCGACTCGGTGTGAATGTATTCGACACTCTGTCTAAGGCTGTGGGTGGGCTTCTGGGGGGCTTAGGTTTGTACTCACAGTGGGACCGATGGTTTCTGACAGAAAAATGTGAATGACCATCTAATACATTAAGCCAGCAGACTTCCCCCATAGCCCGCCTCAAGTCCAGACCGAGGCCACCGGGGGGGCTGACCAGCCGTCTAGACATCCCGTCTAATGACACAAGGCTGACACAAAGCCTGACACAAAGTCCTTGACTCAATGCAGGACCTCAGGCCTACTAAGGGTCCGCTTCAAGTCCTTGAAGTTCCAGATGAACTTAATCGGCACGTCCAGCTTATCCTTGCCGCGCACGCCGTCGCGCAGGGCGGTCATCTCCGGCCCACGGGCGATGGCGTCCGTCCAGCTGAAGCAGGAAATTTGCGTTTTGACCGGGTTATCCGGCAGCGGCATACGTTCGATGGTGATGGTGTAGGTGGACTCACGCGCGCCGCTGTTCCCGCCGTTGATCCCGACGTTTCCGGTGAGGATCGGTAGCATCGCGATAGCGCGGGAGGTCAGCTCGCCGTTCGCCTGACGCTGAGGTCCCCAGCCCTGGCAGATATAAGCCGGTTTAGCGGAGCCGATTTCCCGGGCAAGCTTAACGATGCGATCGGCGGGAATACCGGTGATGCGGGAGGCCCACTCCGGCGTTTTCGCCGTGTGGTCATCGCCTTGGCCGAGAATATACGCTTTGTAGTGACCGTTAGCGGGCGCGCCTTCCGGCAGCGTTTTTTCGTCGTAGCCAATGCAGTATTTGTCGAGGAATGGCTGGTCGACCAGGTTTTCGTCGATTAATACCCAGGCAATACCCGCCACCAGCGCGGCATCGGTTCCCGGACGGATCGGGATCCATTCATCTTCGCGTCCGGCTGCCGTGTCGGTGTAGCGCGGGTCGATAACAATCATGCGCGCGTTGGACCGCTCGCGAGCCTGTTCCAGATAGTACGTAATCCCGCCGCCGCTCATGCGCGTTTCCGCCGGGTTATTGCCGAACATCACTACCAGTTTGGTGTTTTCGATGTCCGAGGTACTGTTGCCGTCGTTGCTGCCGTAGGTGTAGGGCATCGCGCAGGCAATTTGCGCCGTGCTGTAGGTGCCGTAGTGGCTCAGGAAGCCGCCGTAGCAGTTCATCAGGCGCGCCACCAGCGAAGCGTAAGGGGAGGAGCGGGTGATATTGCCGCCGACAATCCCGGAAGAGTAGTTGATATACACCGCTTCGTTGCCGTAGTTGGCCACCACGTCTTTCAGGCTGGCGGCGATCGTGTCGAGCGCTTCATCCCACGTGATGCGCTCGAACTTGCCTTCGCCGCGTTTGCCCACGCGCTTCATCGGGTAGTTCAGACGGTCAGGGTGATTGATGCGGCGACGAATAGAACGTCCGCGCAGGCAGGCGCGCACCTGGTGATCGCCATACACATCCTCGCCGGTGTTATCCGTTTCGACCCAATACACTTCGTTGTCGCGGACATGCAGACGCAGCGCACAGCGGCTGCCGCAGTTGACCGAGCAGGCGCCCCACACCACGGTATCTTCAGGAGGCTGGACGGCGTGCTTCACCGCAGCGGCAGCGCTTTTAAGGCCAAAGGGAAGCGAGAGCCCACCAGCGGCAAGCGCCAGAGAACCTATCGCCGTAGATTTCACGAGAGTTCGACGGCTAATTCCGCCGTCGTAATGTTCAGCATCGGACATGGCTCACCCCATCATTATTATTGCGTATTATTTCTCCCGAAATGATATCCGGGCTAATGATGGGGTGAGTGTTACTTATTTGGGGGTATTAGATCTTAATCCTTGTCAAATCAAAGGGAATTGACGCTCAATTACTGAGGTTCAGCTGCCGCACCGCTGCCTGTGCGGGTGTACAGAATTTTAAAGGTGTCGTTAGCGCAGTGGCCTACAACCTGCGTGCCCGGCTGATCGGCCTGGTCGTTCGGCACAATGTTCAGCGTAAAACCTGACTCAGGCACGCCGTTGTTGACGATCTTCTGCTGAATGTCGCTTTTCACGCGCTCGCAGGAATCCGGTGCCGCCAGCGCGGCCGTTGAGGCACTCATTAACAGCAGGGCGGTAATCCAGGGTAACCGTTTCATCTGTAGCTCCTTTTCTCTGTGTAGAGATTAATTTTAGCAGGCTTCGTGTAAACATCTGTATTTGCTAATATGATTGGGAATAATCTCCCTGTACGGAAATGAATGTGAAGAAATATGCAGCGATAACGCTCCTGGCAGCAACACTGGTGGGGTGCGACAACAGCTCCGCGCCGCTGTCGTTTACGCCCGAGATGGCGAGTTTTTCAAACGAATTTGATTTTGATCCGCTGCGCGGCCCGGTCAAAGACTTTACCCAGACGCTGTTCAACGAGAAGGGCGAAGTGTCTAAACGGGTCACCGGCACCGTCTCGACGGAAGGGTGCTTCGATACGCTGGAGCTACACGACCTGGAGGCCAACACCAGCGTGGCGCTGGTGCTGGATGCCAATTACTATCTTGATGCGGAAACCCAGCAGCGCAAAGTGAAGCTGCAGGGCAAATGCCAGCTGGCCGAACTGCCGTCAGCCGGGGTAACGTGGGATACCGACGACAACGGATTTGTGGTGGCGGCGCACGGCAAAGAGATGGAAGTGAAGTATCGCTACGACGCGGATGGTTACCCGCTGGGCAAAACCACCGTATCAGGGGATCAGCATCTGTCCGTCCAGTCGACGCCGTCGAAAGACCTGCGCAAAAGAATGGATTACTCGGCAGTCAGCATGTTGAATGACAAGCCGCTGGGCAACGTGACGCAGAGCTGCGACTACGATCGCCACAATAACCCGGTGAGCTGCGATCTGACCATCACGGACGATAGCGTCAAACCCGCCGTTGAGCACAAGTACACCATCAAGAACACGATTGAATATTACTGAGCGTAAAGTGCATTTTGTGCGTTTCGCCCGGCGGCGCTACGCTTGCACGGGCCTACAATGAAGCACCCTGTAGGCCGGGTAAGCACAGCGCCACCCGGCAAGAAAGACAGCTCAACGGTTTATGACACGGTTTGTCATCGATCTCACTGCGCGGTAGGTTTCAGCAGGCTGGCGCCTGACGGTTTATGTCCGGCCAGGTGCTGATGCTGGAAAATGCACATGCGGATGGTGTTGCGGTATTCACCGTTGATAAAGAACTCGTGAATCAGCTCGCCTTCCACCATAAAGCCCAGCTTGCGATAGATATGGATCGCTTTTTCGTTCTCTTTGTCCACAATCAGGTAAAGCTTGTAGAGATTCAGAACGTTGAATCCGTAATCCATTGCCAGCCTGGCCGCGCGTGACGCAAGGCCTTTTCCCTGATGCTCAGGGGAGATGATGATCTGGAACTCCGCCCGACGGTGAACGTGGTTGATTTCAACCAGCTCCACCAGCCCGGCTTTTTCACCTTCACACTCCACCACAAAACGACGTTCACTCTGATCGTGAATGTGCTTATCGTAGAGATCGGACAGCTCGACAAAGGCCTCATAAGGCTCTTCGAACCAGTAGCGCATCACGCTGGCATTGTTGTCGAGCTGGTGGACAAAGCGCAGGTCTTCACGCTCCAGCGGACGGAGTTTAACGTCGCAGGGCGCCGACATTATGGGGCTACCGTGCGGCCAGTGCGGCGATCCAGGCAGCGCAGGGTGTTAGGCTCCCAGTAGGCATTGACGTTTGCACTTTGCTGACACTTATCGCGCGCGTCAAAAGCGACATCTTCTTTGTCCCACTCTTTTTCGGCACGTTTGTTGACCTTCTGGCGAAGGCTACGGGTGTCATTCCATTGTTCTTTGTCCATCGCGGCGTTCTGGCGGCTTTGCGCGCTGTCACCAGACTCAATAATGAGCTTGCTGGTTTCCGCTGTCGCAGAGGCGGCAAAGGTGAACGATGACAGCGCCAGCAGGGCTGTCAGACAAAGGCGTTTGCTTAATGTGGTCATAGCGTTTCCTTTTAAATGGGTGCAGATAATCAAGTTACCCCGTACAGATTCTACACTAAAGCGAAATGACGGCATACCCGCGGAGCAAGTATGGAAAAGTAAAGGGCATCATCAGGTATGATGGTTAAATAAATCCTCACCTGACGTGAAATATGCTTAAAACGACGCTGCTTTTTTTTGCGACTGCGCTGTGTGAAATCATCGGTTGCTTCCTGCCCTGGCTCTGGCTCAAAAAGGGTGGATCCGTATTGCTGCTCATTCCGGCAAGCGTCGCACTTGCTCTTTTTGTCTGGCTGTTAACGCTGCATCCGGCGGCCAGCGGGCGCGTTTATGCGGCTTACGGCGGCGTCTATGTCTGCACGGCGCTGCTGTGGCTACGCGTGGTGGACGGCGTCAAGCTCAGCGTCTATGACTGGGCCGGCGCGCTGATTGCCCTGTGCGGTATGCTGATTATTGTGGCGGGATGGGGCCGCGCATGAGCCCCCGGTTTTGTGATCGTTAGCTTATTTTACGATCATTATACTTGTATGGTAGTAGTGTAGTTGCGTAAATTTCCGGCATCACAACGAACGATGTAAGGAAAGGAATTATGAAGATTGTCGCGGCTGACGTGTTTGTTACCTGCCCGGGGCGGAACTTTGTCACCCTTAAAATCACCACCGATGAGGGGATTGTCGGCCTCGGTGACGCTACGCTAAACGGACGCGAGCTCTCCGTGGCCTCATACCTGAAGGATCACCTTTGCCCCCAGCTCATTGGCCGCGATGCGCACCGCATCGAAGACATCTGGCAGTTCTTCTACAAAGGTGCTTACTGGCGTCGCGGTCCGGTCACCATGTCGGCCATCTCCGCCGTGGATATGGCGCTGTGGGATATCAAAGCCAAAGCGGCCAACATGCCGCTCTACCAGCTGCTGGGTGGCGCCTCACGCGAAGGGGTAATGGTCTACTGTCACACCACCGGCCACACCATTGACGACGTACTGGAAGATTACGCCCGTCACAAAGAGATGGGCTTTAAGGCGATCCGCGTGCAGTGCGGCGTGCCGGGCATGAAAACCACCTACGGCATGGCCAAAGGGAAGGGGCTGGCCTACGAGCCTGCGACCAAAGGCGACTGGCCGGAAGAGCAGCTCTGGTCTACCGAAAAATACCTCGACTTCACGCCGAAGCTGTTCGACGCGGTGCGTAATAAATTCGGCTTCAATGAGCATCTTCTGCACGACATGCACCACCGCCTGACGCCCATCGAAGCGGCGCGCTTCGGCAAGAGCATTGAAGCATACCGCATGTTCTGGATGGAGGATCCCACCCCTGCGGAAAACCAGGCCTGCTTCCGCCTGATCCGCCAGCACACCGTTACGCCCATTGCGGTAGGCGAAGTGTTTAACAGCATCTGGGACTGCAAGCAGCTCATCGAAGAGCAGCTGATCGACTATATCCGCACCACCATTACCCACGCAGGCGGCATCACCGGGATGCGCCGCATCGCGGACTTCGCGTCGCTCTATCAGGTGCGTACCGGCTCGCACGGTCCGTCGGATCTGTCGCCCGTGTGCCATGCCGCGGCGCTGCATTTCGACCTGTGGGTGCCGAACTTCGGCGTGCAGGAATATATGGGCTACTCCGAACAGATGCTGGAGGTCTTCCCGCACAGCTGGCGCTTTGATAACGGCTATATGCATCCGGGCGACAAGCCGGGGCTGGGCATCGAGTTTGATGAGAAGCTGGCGGCGAAATACCCGTACGATCCGGCCTATCTGCCGGTGGCCCGTCTTGAAGACGGCACGCTGTGGAACTGGTAAGCGAGGAGCAAACGATGAAAAGCGTAGTGATTCAACAGCCGAACGAACTGGTAATTGAAGAGCGTCAACTCCCGGTACCTGGCGCAGGTGACGTCCGCGTCAGTATCAAGCTTGCCGGGATCTGCGGGTCGGATAGCCACATCTACCGCGGCCATAACCCGTTTGCGAAGTATCCGCGCGTCATCGGCCATGAGTTTTTTGGCGTGATTGACGCCGTGGGCGAGGGCGTTGACAGCGCGCGTCTGGGCCAGCGCGTTTCGGTCGATCCGGTAATCAGCTGCGGGCACTGCTACCCGTGCTCAGTGGGAAAACCGAACGTCTGTACCTCGCTGGTGGTGCTGGGCGTTCACCGTGACGGCGGCTTTAGCGAATATGCGGTCGTGCCCGCACAAAACGCCTGGCCCATTCCGGATGACATTCCTGATAAGCACGCCGTCATGGTTGAGCCCTTCACCATCGCCGCCAACGTAACGGGGCAGGCGAAACCGACTGAACAGGACGTCGCGCTGATATATGGCGCCGGGCCGATGGGGCTGGTTACGGTTCAGGCCCTGAAAGGCGTCTATCAGGTGAAGCAGGTTATCGTGGTTGATCGCATAGACGAGCGTCTGGCGATGGCCCGGCGCAGCGGCGCGGATTGGGTCTTTAATAACGGCGAGCAGTCGCTGCAGGCCGCGCTGGAGGAAAAAGGCATCAAACCGACGTTAATCATTGATGCCGCCTGCCATCCCTCCATTTTGCAGGAAGCGATAACTCTGGCCTCACCGGCGGCGCGCATCGTGCTGATGGGGTTCTCCAGCGAGCCGAGCCAGATTGTTCAGCAGGGCATCACCGGCAAAGAGCTGGCGATCTTCTCCTCGCGCCTGAACGCCAACAAATTCCCGGTCGTTATCGACTGGCTGAAGAGGGGGCTGATCGACCCGGAAAAACTGATCACCCATACCTTTGACTATCACCACGTTAAAGACGCTATTGAACTGTTTGAGAAAGACCAGCGGCAGTGCTGCAAAGTTTTGCTCACGTTCGGCCAATAATCATTTACGCGGTTAAGCGCCTGCGCAGACAGGCGCTATGTGGTACGCATCTTACCTTTCAGAGATAGCCATTATGACGCAAGTACAACCTCAAAGAACCACATCCGATCTGGTGAAAGCCGCCGTTTCCGGCTGGCTGGGCACCGCCCTGGAATTTATGGATTTCAAGTTTTATAGGTTTTAACGTTATGAAACAGAAGGGAATTATACAGCTCTTAATGTTGCATGGGGCACTGATGGGGCAAACTCACTCAATTTTGAGTTCAGAAGCGCTACCTGCGCATCGTTATTTTCTGACATCCATTTCCCGTAAACCTGGAAAACCATCTGCGCATCAGCATGACCCATTTGCGAAGCAATGAATGCAGGGTTGGCTCCAGCAGTCAATGACCAACAAGCATATGTGTGACGTGACTGGTATGATTTCCTGTGACGAATGCCTGCGCGCTTGACTGCCGTATCCCATGTCTGCCTTACCGAATCGACCGTGAAGTGATCGCCACATAAACCCGTTCTTGAAGTTACGGATGGGAGAAAAACAAACGTGCATTTGTGCTTCTCTTTTTTACCGTACTCTCGAAGGTGAACATCAATCATGTGCTCCTTGCCAAGCCTGGTGATTTCAAGTTGGCTCTTCAGAGCTTCAATTGCAGGTTCGATAAGGTGTATCACCCTGTTCGTTCCCGCCTGAGTCTTGGGAACGGTAAATTTATCCTGCGCCAGATTCCTCCTTATCATCATCGTGCCAGCCTTAAGGTCGATATCCTCCCAACCCAAAGCGCACAGTTCACCCGGGCGGATTCCTGTGTATACAGAAAGAGACCACATGTTTTTTGCTTGCTGACTGCGACACGCCTCTATGAGCCTGATAAACTCTTCCCTTGATAGCGGGTCAGGAACGACTCGTGACTCTCTTAGTGGAGATATTCCCTTGAATGGTGTGTCATCGAGATACCCGTTTTCAACGCCAAACTGAAAGATGGCGAAAAGGTTAGTCATGTAGTTATTGACCGTCACAGCAGAACGCCCTGGCTCAGTAATTACATACTGGGTTTTCGGAAGCTGATAACCGGTCAACAATTCCTTCCTTACCTCAAGAATCCTTTCTTTACTTATCGACGATGCGATCGTCCTCTCACCGAGAATGAGAAGAACGTTTTTGATTATCGTCCGGTATGTCTTAATAGACGTCGATGCAACATCAGTCTCTTTAAGCGATAAATACTTCTCTGCAAGTTCTCCTATGGTTAGCGCCTTACTCACCTCACCAAATCGCTGAAGGTTAGGGGAGTTTGGAAACTGTGATGCATAGTTGAAAGTTCCCGTCTTTACTGCGTAGACAATGCTTGTACGCAGCTCCCCGGCAATCTTCCTGTTCTTCGCTGTATCAGGTACACCAAGACTTTCCCTTACCCTGACACCGTTATAGATAAACCACAGGCGCAGCGTGCCCCCGTGGTTTTCAATCCCGGTTGGATACTTCATGCATCTTCCTCTTTGGTTAATCGAAGGGGTATTTAAGCAGATTTCTTGCGGGGAATCGCGGGTTGCTGACGCTCAACCCATTTGTCGACTTCGTGGCGGTTGTAAAGGATAGGGGAGTTATCCTTAGGCTGGCAGTCGCATGAGTAATGGCGGTACTCTTTACCCTCCATCCATGACGTTTCCCTGGCTAATCTGATCGCGTTTTTTGTCAGGCCGGTAATCGCCATCAAAACCTTCTCTGATACCCACTTATTGGGCACAAGCTGAATCATATCGCTCATTGATTTCTCCATTGCGGAAAAGTTGATGAGCCCCATCGAGTGTGAGGCTGTGTGACTCCATGGTTACTGCGATTGATGGCTATTCTGTTAATAGCTCAAGCTTGCTTCTAATCCAGGTTGATATTTGCTCATCAATTTGTCCGTGCCATTCCGCTTCGTCTAGTGCGCTTACGATCTCATCCATCTGCTCTTGCGTGAAGAAATTATCACGATAATCACTCCATGAAGCAGCCTTCAACCTACCACCAAGGATTTCGGTTCCAGCTCCTACCGGAGGCTCCTTTCCTTCTTCAAACTCAACAACAAAAGTCATCTTGCTCATTATCTATCTCCAATAAAAAACCGCCATTGCGGCGGTCTAGTAGCCTGAATATTCCTGAAGCGCATCCACAATGCTGATCGCTTCATCTAATGCATCCTGCTTCATCTCTTCGAATCCATCTTTCAAGGTGCTTTGAATCGCCACGGGTTTAACAGACACCTCAGAGTCATTTAAGATGACTTAAAGAGAGGTGCCCATGAGCGGTAAGCGTTATCCTGAAGAGTTTAAAATTGAAGCAGTCAAACAGGTTGTTGATCGTG